>CAZPIM010000111.1:2577-7971 GCA_964586385.1 uncultured Anaerolineaceae bacterium | reverse complement strand
TTGGCATAATTGGCACAAACCTCGAACATTGATTAATAACTTTTGAGATAAATCCACTCGTATAGTTCTATGAATGGTATCCGTGCACGAAAAAAAGATGGATTGTAAATCCTGAATTAATTATATCTGACCTGCTTCCGGTTTCGGCTTGATTGCAACTCGCCGATATCGCCAATCGTTTGATTAAAAAAATCCACTTTTTGTGAACCATGGTTGTGTTTGCGAATGGAAAAATGGCTCATGGCTCACTCGGAAAGCTTAGTCAAGTGAGCAACCAAATCTCGTGAAACCTGGTGTTAATCCGGCGCGCTCCTTGACTTGAAGGAAAAAAAGACCAGGTTTCGTGTTTGCGGACAAAAGATAGCGGGTAGCTGGTAGCTGGTAGCTAGTAGCTTGTTTGCGGATGAAAAAAATACGCTCATGGCTCATTGCTCATTGCTCATAACCAAAAAATGAAAAAAGACGTTGATCTGCAAGCAACCAAATCTCGTGAAACCTGGTGTTAATCCAGCATGCTGTCTGGATCAAATTTAGCCACACCTCTTTGTTTTTATCTTTCTTTTTGATCCGATTTTCTTTCAAACGGATTGCTGAATGGAGATCTTTGTAAACCAGATAGAAATGATTATTACTATCATCATATCCTCTGTCGCTTGCATATGTTTCCAATGGTAAGGATTGTTCAAGATCTTTGTCCACCAGAGAGCAGAAATGATGTCCGTCATATACCTCTCCAGAAATTATCTCCACACTACTGATCAGCCCTGTCTCTGCATTCATACTGAAATGAGCTTTGAATCCATAGAAGCAATCAGTTTGTTCGAACTCCTTGCCTTCTGGTGTTTTTGCTTTGCGTTTGTGTTTCACTCCCCATTTGGCATCCGGATCACGCGGACCTTTCCCCTTGTCTTCCTGTTTTTTATCTTTTGCTGTATTAACGTTGGCGATACTATGAACGCTATCAATGATCTGAAGGGATCCGAACTTCACACCCTTTTCCAGTACAATCTGTATTATTTCTGCCAGCATTTCTTGAAATATCTTTTGTTTCCCGCGATGTAATAATCGATTGCGAAATACTGTCAGCGTGCTATGGTCTGGCGCAGGTTGGTCGGCTGCCAGACCGACAAAGAATTTTGCTGGCAGGGTATCATTCAAGTAATCTTCAACCTGCCTTTCAGAGAGATTGTAAAGGTATGCGACCAATTCGATTTTAAGTAACATCCCTGGGTTAAAAGGTGGTCGTCCAACTACACCTCCTCCTTTGTACAGCTTGATCAGTTTCTTCGTAAAACGGCTCCAATCCATCAGGTCTCGTAATTTCCGAAAGAAATGATCTTGTGGTACCACCATATCATATAAGTAATCACCGTAGAAGGATTGATTTCGTGTTTCTGCATATCGTTCTTGATCCATGCTGGTAACCTCTCTGTTTGTTTACCTGTATTGAATCAAATTTCGCCTTTTTTGTTAATTAATCACTTGTTTTTCAACACTCTCCTCTCTTAGTTATTGAATTTAGTAAGACTAAATTGTAATATTTGAATGAAAGTTGTATCTGCAAAAAAATGTAGTCCAATTCAACCGGATTTACGATCAACATTTCGATATATTGCCTATGGAAATAAAAAAAGATTTCTAAAGGAGTTGGAAAATGAATAGAAAAGTTTTAAATTTCAGTCTACTACTTGTACTAGCTATGTCGCTTGCTTCTTGCAAAACTGACTCTACGGCTTGTAAGGAGATCCTCTTTACCCATTCCTTCGTATCCGGCAATGGCTTTGAAGCTAATATCGTTGCTATCTGCCCTGATGAAACGTCTCCGCGCCAGATTACAACGAATGGCTTGTTGGGCAATTACATGCCCTACTGGTCTCCTGACGGGTCCAAAATTGCTTACCTGTCTGCAGGCTCAGGGACGCAACAGCTACACCTGATGGATTCTGTCGGCAGTAATGACCGCCAAATTACCTCCGGTTCAGGTCTTGATGTTTCGCAGATGATGTGGTTGCCTGATGGAAATCGGATTGCTATGTTAGTGGCAGAGACAGGAGAATGGCAATGGCAGGCTGTCGATGTACTCACAGGAGAAATCACCTCCCTTGATGCCTGGGCTTTTCAGTCCGACAGTATCTTATCTATGAGCCTGTCTCATGATGGCACCCGTTTTGCACATGTAGTGCAGGCAAACCCTGAGCAAGCGAACAGTCCGTCCGAACTCTACATTCAGGATATTGATGGCTCTAATCCTTTCGTGCTCGCAAACACCAAGGGGATCATCCAGAATCCAATATGGTCACCGGACGACAGTCAGATTGCTTTCCTTTCCTGTAGAGAAAACGTTACTTGTGTTGAAAATAACATCTATATGATTAACACGGATGGCAGTAACCTCCATGAACTCACTACGACGGATCTCTATCCTTGGATGATCGCCTGGTCACCGGACGGAGAGTCGCTTGCCGTTATCGCTGATGATGAACGCTACACAGGTGGAGTACTCTACGAATTGGATATCAAGACTGGGAAAAGAACAGCGCTTTTCAAGCTTGAAGAACCGAGTATGATCTCACAACTTTCCTGGTAACATTCAACTTATTCTAGCCAGGACTCAAAGCTTACCTTTCATTCTACCGGGTTGTTTTTTAATATCGAAAATGTTCTCACCAAGCCGTTGTAAAACCTATGGGATTTGATTATTCATTCGCAACGAAATTCAGTGATTCCGAATTTAAGCAGTAGCGTAAGCCGGTTGTTTTGGGTCCGTCTGTAAAAACATGACCTAGGTGTGAGTCGCAGCGGGCACAGACCACCTCGGTTCGCACCATACCGTGGCTGAAATCGGTATGAGTTTCAATGTTCTCTTCCGAAACAGGTTTAAAGAAAGAAGGCCAGCCGGTGCCGGAATCAAATTTCGTATCGGAGGAAAATAAGGGTAAATTACAACCGGCACAAAAATAGGTGCCCGCTTTTTTTGTGATCGTAAAATGCACCTACAAAAAGGAATTGTCTCGAATATTTCAATTTTTTTTTGGAGATTTATTAAACCAGAATCATAACCTCATCCACGCTCCTTTTGGTTGTACATAACAATGTTGCTATAACTGGTTCATATGAGGTGGCTATTGACAATGATTTCTATTTCCACCAAATAAATCATGAAATGGACTTATAAGGTCGGTGATTTTGTTCATATATAAATATGTAGGTGTGTCATTAATTTAGGTTTTACCATCATCCTTGTCTTCACCAATAATTGTATTGAATCATCCAGTATCAAGATCGTAACGATTAAAGCAATATCCGGTAGGAATGCGGCGAACCATCTCAAGTTAAATCCGTGGTTTAAAAAGGCAGGCACAATTACTATGGTGACCGTCAACCATAGCAAATGCTTCATGATTTCGAGACAGCGACGGTGTAAATTCCAAGTCAGCATTTTAAGACGCCAGTGTGGCAGGAATAATAATTTACGTATCGTAGATACCAAGAAAACTATCCAGAGAGTGAATAATCCCCAGCCATAAGTATTTGAGGATAGTCTCTCAGAAGGCATTGGATTGCCGGAAAAGACCAGGTTTCATGTTTGCGGATGGAACGCAGGAAATCTTTTGATTCGTAAAAAATTCGGCCCTACCATTTAAATACAGCCAGTTTTATTTTTATGTCAAATATGATATATATGATAATAATTGTATTAAAAAGGAGCTATAAATGTCTGCATATATCCATCCTGAAGTTTTGGTTGAAACCGATTGGGTGATGAATCATTTACAAAAACCGGAAATCCGCATCATCGAATCGAATGAAGACGCCCTTTTATACGAAACCGGGCATGTCCCTGGATCTGTAAAATTAGATTGGTTTACGACTCTGCAAGATCCGGTAAAACGGGATTTCCTCTCCAAAACGGATTTTGAGAAATTGTGCTCTTCTCTGGGGATCGAAGAGGATACCACACTGGTTTTTTATGGCGACAAAAGCAACTGGTTCGCCGTCTATGCTTTCTGGGTGTTCCAGTATTATGGGCATAAGAAAATGCATGTGATGAATGGTGGGCGTGCCAAATGGGTGGCTGAAGGGCGCCCACTGACAACCGAAGTTTCCACATATCCCGTCAGCACCTATACTGCCTCCGGACCAGATAACCGGATTCGCGCTTTCCGGGATGATGTTTTTCGCCATCTGCAACGAAAGCAACCATTGGTGGATGTACGCTCGGCTAAGGAATTTAGCGGCGAACTTTTACATATGCCCGGTTATCCACAAGAGGGAGCACAACGCGGAGGGCATATTCCCGGGGCGGTCAGTATTCCCTGGTCCATGGCAGTAAAAGAGGACAATACCTTTAAAAGTACTGAGGATTTGCGACAGCTTTACAGTGAGAAAGGCATCACACCGGATAAAGAAATCATTGCCTATTGCCGCATCGGTGAACGCAGCTCACATTCCTGGTTTGTTCTAACCTATTTATTGGGATATCCCAATGTGATGAATTACGATGGCTCCTGGACGGAATGGGGCAATCTGGTCGGCGCACCCATTGAGAAGGGGAATTCTGCATGACCGAAGCAGAAGTTTTACCGCCAAAGCTGGCAGCGATTGTGGCTGATTTTGAATTGATGGAAGGGCGCGAGAAGCTTGAACTCTTGCTGGAATATGCAAACCGTTTCCCGCCCTTCCCGGCGCATTTGGCTCTACCTGGAAATATCGAGGAGGTCCCGGAGTGCATGACCCCGGTGCAGATGGTGGCTGAGAAACAGGGAGATTGTTTTATTTTTCACTTCGATGTACCGGCCGAATCACCAACCGTGCGGGGGTATGCCAGCCTGATCATGGAAGGGGTGAATGGTTGCACCAGGGAGGAAATTCTGGCGATCCCGGCTGAGTTTTATCTACGTATGGGATTGCAGGACGTGCTGACACCGCAGCGGTTAAATGGCATGGCAGCCATCCTGGCACATGTGAAGCGAAGCGTGGTGAGTATGTAGCTCATCGCTCGTCTTCTTCGACCTATGGTCTCGAAGCACTTCGCGAGCTCGTAGCTGGTAGCTCGTAGGAAAAGATTAAATCCGGGTGGACTGCAAGAATTCGCTCGATTTGTAAAGAAACCAATTCTCGTGAAACCTGGTGTTATACATGTATAAGTGTTGACTTGAAGGAAAAAAGACCAGGTTTCGTGTTTGCGGACAAAAAGACACGGAATCGTTTGATTCGCATAAAAACCTGGTTTATCCTTTCACAAGTTCAAACCAATTATTTTCTCGGAGATACAAAGAAGGTGTAATTGGATTCCTGTCATTATTTAAACACCACAGAGCGGGACATAATTTAAGGAAAGGCGCGGATAATCGCATTTCTGACTCCCCTGAACGCATTACTCCTATTCCGGCA
>CAZPIM010000111.1:0-2477 GCA_964586385.1 uncultured Anaerolineaceae bacterium | reverse complement strand
ATCGGTGGTCTTTTAATGAAGGATGCACCGGTTTCCGAGGAAGAACGCAACAAAATTCGTTTGCCATACTGGCGCGAAGTGCTCGGTACTTTCCGTTTTTCGATCATTCGGGAAAACCGGGTTTTGTTCTTGCTTTTTCTTTCCATTGTTGTGAACGCCATCGCTTACCAGGTCACCTTCCCCTATCTTTTGATCTATATCGAACATTATCTGGGCTATGATAAAGGCGCAATGGGTCTGATTATGGGTGCGGTATTAATCTTAACCGCACTCAGCACCATTCCGCTGGGAATTCTGGTGGATCGTATTCCCAGAAAAACCTTTATGTTGGTCATGGCATTGATGGCGGGATTGACTGCCCTCTTGTTTTCCTTTGCCAGAGGCACAGCCTTTGTTTTGGTGGCAGGAACATTGCAAACCATGACCATGGCAGCATTTGGGATTGTCGCCGGGGCATGGCTTATGGATCTTTACCCCAAGGAAAGTCGCGGACAGTTCCAGGGCATTCGCATGGTATTCATGGTGCTTCTGCCCATGATCATTGGCCCGGCGATTGGCTCTTTTCTGGTAAGGCGTTTTGGAATTCCGACCACGTTGAATGGTGAGGCGGGTTTTATCCCTACACCGGCATTGTATTACGTTTCAGCAGCCATTAATATATTGGCAATTCCGCCTTTATTAAAGATTACGCAAAAAGAAGCACAAAAAGAAAAAGCGGGTGAGGCAGAATGACGGTCTGGCAACCGGTAGAGGGACGGATAAAAACGCGCTGGGCGAAGGATGTGGATGCGAATTGTCCTTTACCCGAATATCCGCGTCCGCAATTGGTACGCTCAGAATGGTTGAATCTGAACGGTTTATGGGCATATGCTATTCGCCCAAAAGAAGTTGAAAAAGATGCTGTCGGTGATTTTGACGGTCAGATTCTTGTCCCATTTGCAATAGAATCGGCACTTTCCGGTGTCGGAAAAGCACTGTTGCCTGATCAACGTTTATGGTACCGGCGTAGTTTCCATGTGCCGGAAGAATGGCATGAACAAAACTTACTTTTGCATTTTGGTGCGGTGGATTGGGAAACGACGATTTGGGTCAATGGCCAATGTTTGGGAACGCATCAGGGTGGGTATGATCCGTTCTACTTCGATATAACGCATTTTGTAAATTTGCACAGCGAGAATGAAATCATTGTGGCGGTCTGGGACCCGACCAGTGAAGGATTTCAGGAACGGGGTAAGCAAACCCTGCAACCCGGTTTTGTTTTTTATAGTGCTGTATCCGGTATTTGGCAAACAGTCTGGCTGGAAGGGGTAGCTGAAACTTGGATCAAACGTCTATATATCTCGTCGGATATTGATGAAGGTACTGTTAACATTCAGTCCGATATTCAAGGCAATAACGAAGATGTCCGTTTGCGGGTAATGGTGTTGGAGGGTGAAGAATTTATTGCCCAGGGTGAAGTTTCCACCGATCAAAAATTGGAACTTAAGATCGAAGATGCACGCTTATGGTCCCCGAATGATCCATTTTTATATAATCTGCAAGTGGAACTGGTACGTGGCAGGCAAGTATTGGATTCTGTTCAATCCTATTTTGCCTTGCGCCAGATTTGTATGAAGCCTGATCCACAGGGTGTTATGCGCATGTACCTTAATCACCTGCCATTGTTTCAATATGGCGTTTTGGACCAGGGCTATTGGCCGGATGGTCTTTACACTGCGCCGAGTGATGAAGCACTGTGTTTCGATATCCAATTCTGTAAAGACCTGGGGATGAATTTAATCCGCAAACACATCAAAGTCGAACCTGCACGCTGGTATTATCACTGTGATCGATTGGGTATGCTGGTATGGCAGGACATGCCTTGCGGTGGCGTTGTGCCCAAATGGCCGGTTTTGGCCATGGGATTTGTGTTTGGCATTCAATTAAAAGATGATCGTGGCTACCAACGCTTTGGACGTCAGGATGCGGATTCAAGAGAAAACTATCGTCGTGAGCTAAAAGCCATGTTGGATGCTCTTGATCATTTTCCTTCCATCATCATTTGGGTTCCATTTAATGAGAGTTGGGGTCAATTTGACTCCCGCGCGATCGCTGAGTGGGTACAGGCTTATGATCCAACCCGTTTGGTGGATGCTGCCTCCGGTTGGTTTGATCAGGGTGGGGGCGACATCTATTCCATCCATAAATATGTAGGACCGAAAAAACCTGCCAACGAAAAATCGCGTGTGGTGGCATTGACTGAGTTTGGTGGTATCGGTCTGCGTGTGGATGGACACCTGTGGCAGGAAGAGAAGTTGTTTGCCTATAAGACGGTAAAGACGCCTGAGAAACTGACAGATTGGTATTTGAGTTTGATGGAAAAGTTGGAACTTCTGCGGGATGAAGGTTTGGTAGCTGCCATTTATACAGAACTCACCGACGTGGAATATGAGATCAATGGGTTTCTGACCTATGACCGGGAAGTGATGAAGATGGAT
>CAZPIM010000110.1:2249-8009 GCA_964586385.1 uncultured Anaerolineaceae bacterium | reverse complement strand
CCCCCGCGGATCAGTTCCTGCAGAATTTCATTGGCATAATAGAGCGGGGTCAAATACCCAAGGACCTGTGCCCAATCGGGCAGTTTTTCTACCGGCACAATGATGCCGGAAAGAATCACTGAAAGGATCACCAACGGAATAAAGGGGAAAACCTGTCCTTCATTCCGGGCAAAATTGGAGACCAACATACCAATGGCCATGCTGATCACCGCCAAAAGCCACATCACCAGGTACATCGAAGCCATCTGAACGGAACTGAACCCGAGATCAAACAACCAGTTCAACTCCAACAACACCAGAAGACTCTGTAAAGTTGCCAGGACGGTATAAGCCAACAGGTATCCTATAATTATTTCAACCTGCCGGTAACCGCTGACAAACATTTGCGCCATGGTGCCCGCAGTCCTTTCGCGGACCAGTACAATGGCTGTCAGTATGAATGCGATGAAATGGACAATAAATGCTGCGTAAGGCACGATGTAAGCACTGATATTAAAGGAAGGAGGGGCTAATACATCAAAAACAATTTTTATAAAATAAATGATAATGAGCGGAAACAAAATTGAAATAGCGATAAATCGACGGTCGCGACGCAATTGATTCAAAACCCGGCCAGTCATTACGACAATGCGCTTGATCGTTGCCATCAATTGCTCCCCTCTGCCGTTTCCTGGTCTTCCATCATACTCAGGATAACCGTTTCGAGTGTTTCTTCTTCTATTTCAATCCGGGTGATAATTGTATCCAGGCCGAATTGCTGCAAGAGTATTGGCAATGACTGTGGGTAATTATTGACCAGCTCTTCTTGACTCTGATTGTCCCGCAGAATTTTAATCCTGGCCTTCTTGTTCCACAATAATTGATGCGGAGGTTCATCCGCCAGCAATGTGCCTTCATGCAAAATCGCCAATCGGTCACAATACATAGCCTCGCTCATCTGGTGTGTGCTCACCAGGATGGTGACACCCTGACTAGCCAGGTCGCGGAAGTGTTGCCAAAAGGTTTCGCGTAATTGTGGGTCGATCCCTGTGGTTGGCTCATCCAGAAAAAGGATCTTTGGTTGATGCACCAATGCACAAGCCAATGAAACCCGCTGTTTCATTCCCCCTGAAAACTTATAGACCTGGTCGTTTGCCCTTTTGTTCAATTCCACAAAGGAAATCACTTCTTCAATACGATTTGAGAAATTCTTATTAAGATGGGGGTATCCAAAAAAACTGATATTTTCGCGCGCGGTCAAATCTTCGTAAAGGGCAGGAGTCTGGGGCATATACCCGATCTGGCTGCGTACCAGTGTTTTTTGTTTGACAGGGTCATATCCCAACACGGACAATATCCCCGATGTTGGTTTTGTCGCGCCAATCAGCAAGCGGATCAGAGTTGTCTTCCCTGCGCCATTCGGACCCAATAAACCATAAATCTGACCGGAAGCTATGGTCAGGTTGATATTTTTCAATGCTTTAATCTTGCCAAATTGTTTTTTGAGATTTTGAGCAGTAATTGATTCGGTTGTATCCATCGGGATTCTTCTTCAAAACTTTTTTGTTGGTACTTCTTATTATTGTAGCGCAATTGATACTGAATACCAGTCCACCTTCCATGGCAAACGTGCCCCCGAAATCTCCTTTCACATTATGGAAAACAAAAAAATCGAAATGGAACAGAATCCTTTTATAATAAACAAATGCTCGAATCCTGGAAGAAACGCGCCAATCAACTCAAACAGGAAGTATTTGCCTTGTGGATAGCCTACCGCAAGCCAGGTGTGCCCTGGTATGCAAAAGCTTTTTGCGCCCTGGTTGTCGCTTATGCTTTCAGCCCAATCGATCTCATACCGGATTTTATTCCGGTGCTGGGTTACCTGGATGACCTGGTGCTTATACCATTGGGGGTTGCGCTGGCAATTAAAATGATCCCTGCTGATATTCTTTCTACAGCGCGAGAAGAGGCATTACAACGAATGACTGAGGGCAAAAAAGATAATTGGGTGATTGGTGGGTTGATCGTACTTTTGTGGGTGGCTTTAATCGTATTGATATTCTGGAAGATAAGCGCTTAGGTAAGTTTGTTCTGGCTTCAGCGATTTTCCTGAACTTTGCAAAAACTTCCACTGTTTAACGATTATTTTTTTCTTTCCGAAAGCTGCAACCAATTTCCCTCAGGATCCTGAAACGTTGCTACCAGAGATGGCCCAACATCAAAAATTGTGTGTTCATAGTCCGGGAAAAACAGTACACCTTTTTGGTGCAGGTTTTGAACTGTGGCGTGGATGTCGTCTACACTGAAACTGATAATAATCGATTGTTTTTCCACCGGTGAGGGATCGGGGCCTGTGATATCCAGAGCAAAGCGCGTCGTACATTCGCTTGAAAATTCAACCCAGTGACCATCATCGTAAACACAACTCAGTCCAAGCATGTCACGATACCAATCAGCCAGGGCTCTGTTGGGGGTATGAATATAGGTGACGGAGATACCGGTTATCATCACAGCTCCTTTAAAATTTGGGTCTTTCTATCGTATAGGGATTTTTCCAGCGAGTCAACCATAGGTAGAGTGATCAAACCCGGCAAATTGTATGAAATTTCTTCAATCTTACTCATCGTTCAATAAAAAAACCAAATCTTACCATTTCCTATACAACATGTCTTGACAAGCGTAAATAAATAAATTATATTTTTTCTCACTTGGGGAGTAGCATTCCTGCCCTGGAATGAGCTATCGTCAAAACGGAGAGTCTCTCTCCCGGTAGCTCGTACGCTATAATGGCGTTTGCGAGACCAACACACACCGTGTGGTGGTCTTTTTGATTAAAATAAATAAAAAGACCTGCCTCAATTTGATACGATCGAATAAAGAAATGGAAGGTTTATATGGGTCAGTGGTTTACGAAAACACCAAATGAAGTGCTGGGGGAAGTGGAAAGCGATTTACAAAAAGGGCTTTCCAGTACAGAAGTACAAACAAGATTTGGGAAGTATGGCAGCAATGAATTGATTGACCGCGGAACGAAAAGCCCGTGGAAAATTCTGCTGGAGCAGCTTTCCGAAACCATGGTGGTTATTTTGATTATTTCCGCAGTGATCACCTTTTTCTTACATGAATACACCGATGCAATCGTCATCCTGGTCATTGTCGTGCTGAACTCCATTCTTGGATTTACTCAGGAATACAAAGCTGAACAAGCCATGGCGGCGCTTAAAAAGATGGCAGTGCCAAAAGTCCGCGTACGCCGTGATGGCCATATTGTGGAAATTCCGGCGCAACAGTTGGTGCCGGGCGACATCATCTTCCTGGAGGCAGGAAACGCCGTCCCTGCGGATGGCAGCCTGCTGGAAAGCATTAATCTGCGCATCCAGGAATCGGTCCTGACAGGTGAATCCGAGCCGGTGGAAAAAACAACTGATATTACCAAAAAGGAACATCCATCTTTGGGAGATCAGCATAACCGGATCTTTGCAGGTACTGTGGTCACCATGGGTCGCGGTACTGCAGTCATCACCGAAACCGGCATGAACACAGAACTGGGAAAAATCGCCGAGATGATCCAATCTGTCGGTTCGGAACAAACACCTTTACAGCGAAAACTTGCCCAATTGGGTAAAACTCTGGCATACGTTGCGCTGGGCATTGTCGTGGTAGTTTTCGGTCTGGGTATGCTGCGCGGGGAAGAGTTGCGTACCATGTTCCTGACAGCCATCAGCATGGCAGTAGCTGCAGTTCCGGAAGGCTTGCCGGCTGTGGTTACCATCGCCCTGGCACTCGGTGCACAACGCATGTTGAAACGAAACGCACTGATTCGCAAATTGCCGGCCGTAGAAACACTCGGTTCGGTGACAACCATCTGTTCCGATAAAACTGGTACTTTGACTGAAAATCGCATGACCGTCACCCTTTTAGATGTGGCCGGTAATCGTTTAGATTTACAGGAATCGTTGAGTGATTATAGTCCCTCCCTTTCTGAGCAGGAATCGACAGCACGCATTATTGACGATTCCAGCGCAGTTGCAATTATGCTGGCTGGTGGTGCATTATGTAATGATGCCATCCTGGAACATACTGAAAAAGGCTTTTCTTCCATTGGTGACCCAACCGAAGGCGCACTGGTTGTGGCTGCTGTACGGGCTGGCTTGTGGAAAGAAAAATTGGAAGCCCTTTTACCGCGTGTAGGCGAGATTCCTTTCGACTCGGACCGTAAACGCATGACCACCGTGCACGAAGTCAAAAACACAGATAGCCTGCCTTCCGCTTTGCAAGCGCTCTTGAAATCACCGGAGTTCCATCTTGGGCAATCTCATCTGTCCATCACTAAAGGCTCGGTCGATGGACTGCTGGAGATCTCCAATCGCTTGTGGACAGATAATCAGATTGTGCCGATGGATGACCACTGGCTGCACCGTATTCAGGAAGCCAACAATGATTTGGCATTGAATGGTATGCGCGTACTGGGCGTTGCTTTTCGCCAGTGTAATCAAAGCGCTTGTAATGCACCCGATATTTCATTGGAAAGTGACCTGGTTTTCGTGGGTATGTTTGCCATGATTGACCCTGCCCGTTCTGAGGTAAAAGACGCGGTAGCAGTTGCCCGTGGTGCCGGTATCCGGCCGATCATGATCACTGGCGACCACCCATTGACTGCGCTTTACATTGCCAAAGAATTGGGTATTGCCACCAATGACGAAGTGATAACCGGTACCGATTTGAGCAAAATGGATGTCCCCGCCCTGCGGGAAAGGGTGAAAGATGTTTCGGTATTCGCCCGTGTTTCTCCCGAGCATAAGCTTAAAATCGTTCAGGCTTTACAGGATCTCGGACAAATCGTCGCCATGACCGGTGACGGTGTCAATGATGCGCCTGCACTCAAAAAAGCAGATATTGGCGTGGCGATGGGGATCACCGGTACGGATGTCTCGAAAGAAGCAGCCGATATGGTGCTGCTGGACGATAATTTCGCTACTATCGTTTCAGCTGTAAAAGAAGGCCGTAGGATCTACGAGAATATTCGTAAATTCATTAAATACACCATGACCTCCAACTTTGGTGAAATTGTGGTTATGCTGGTAGGACCGTTCGTCGGTTTAGGTTTACCACTCCTGCCCTTGCAGATCTTGTGGGTCAACCTGGTAACCGATGGTTTGCCCGGTCTGGCTTTGACACAGGAGCCATCCGAACCCAACACCATGAAACGCCCGCCCCGTAACCCGAAAGAACAAATTTTTGGCCGCGGATTGGGAATTGATGTGCTCTGGGTCGGTGCTTTGATGGGTATCGTCTCCCTGCTGGTTGGTTTATGGGCGTTTAACTTTAACCATGAATTTGCCTGGCAAACAATGATCTTTACCACCCTGACCATGGCGCAGATGGGTAACGCACTGGCAACCCGTTCGGAAAGTCAGACTCTCTGGGAAGCTGGAATTTTTACCAATAAGTCCTTGCTGGGTGCAGTGTTTTTGACCCTCCTGCTGCAACTGGCCGTGATCTACGTGCCTTTCCTTCAGAAAATTTTCGAGACTCAGTCGCTAACCCTTCTGGAAATTGGTATTAGTCTGGGTGCAAGTCTAATCGTCCTGATCCTGATTGACACTGTCAAAGTGATCAGACGCAAATTTGCAAAATCAGTGTAAAGAAGTAATTACCACGGATGAACACAAATATACACAGATTTTTGTAGTTTGAACTGTATTAATGTGTACCTACATTAATGAAAAAGCTTTATAAAGTGTGACCAGCCAATGATTACAAAATCGCTCAGGAGCTTAA
>CAZPIM010000110.1:0-2149 GCA_964586385.1 uncultured Anaerolineaceae bacterium | reverse complement strand
ACCCCTTTGATGGGCAGGGACTGCATGGAAGTGATCGTAGCATCCGAAGTGCCGGGCGGCAGGTCGACCAAAAGTGTATCCAGTTTTCCCCATAAGACATCATTCCAAAACTTTTCAATTAATCCGGCAATCATGGGTCCACGCCAGGCAACTGCAGCATCTTCTTCCTTTAACATCAGGTTACTGGAAACGATACGAATTCCCAATGGCGTTACCGCAGGTAAAATACCCATTTCACCGCCGCGCAAACCGCCGCTGGGCAGCCCAAACATTTTTGGGATACTGGCACCGGTTATGTCTGCATCCAGAATGCCGACTTTCTGGCCCCTGCGGGACAGTTCAACAGCCAGCATAGCGGTGACCGATGACTTTCCAACCCCCCCTTTACCGCTCATCACGGAAAGCACACGACCAACGCGGTTCATCGCATTAAGCTTTGGCAATGCGGCTCTCGTGCTACCGAGTGCCTCTTTGCGTTCTTCGGGTGTCATGGCTGCAAAATTGATCTGCACATCGGCTGCGCCGGGAATCTGGAGTAGCTGATAGCGGGCATCCTCTGCCATGTGAAAGCGCATCGGGCAGGAGGCGATCGTAAGAACCAGGGTGAAACTAATTTGACCATCCTGAATTTGCACATCCCGTACCATCTTAAGGGATACCAAATCGCGTCCCAGTTCGGGATCCTGTACTTTTGAAAGCACATCCAGCACTTGTTGTTCTGTAATCATGCTATATCACCTATAAAAAAAATCAAGCACGTGTAAGTCGGATTCGGGTAACAAAACGATCTGTAGCCCCAAATCGATATTTATAGTCTTCGTTACCACGCATAAAATCAAATGCGGATCGTTTATTTTCATTTGCCCATTGCAGCAAATAACCCAACAAAACCCAACCCGCCGAGTATGGGTAGAACGCCGGATCCATACCGGAATTGTATACCCACAGGCTGTTTTGATAATCAAAATTCAGGTAAGTGGCAGCTTTTTTACCATCAATTTCCAGAAAGGAGAGCTGCAGGTACCCGGCTTGATATGCAGTCCGGATCGTTTTTGCCATTGCGTCTTTCATCGGTTCAGTCAGAAATGCCTGCTTTTGCGGATCATGTGCCATCAGGGAAATAAAGGCTTCAATATCTGTTTCAAGCGTAGCGGGATCATCGACGATATACCAGCGAGATGGTACTTCTGCTTCCTGCAGTCGGCGCATTTTGCGACGGATTTCATGTCGTTGTTTCTTATCCAATGCAGCAAGGTACATCTCCCAATCTCCGGGTAAAGGAATGAGGGGAGAGTGGTCTGTTTGCTCATCCTGAAAAGTCCAGCCACGTTTTTTTGCTTCGTCTTCCAAAACACTTGCCAGTCCGCTTGATTCAAGGTTGTTATATAGATCCAGAACTTGCCATTGCGGAATCTGATCGCTGATAGTGATTGTTTCCAACACGCCAGCGGTGAAGACTTTTAGATCCTGTGGTTTTACTATGAAACTGAGAAAATCCGAGATTTCAATAGACCCCAGAAATAACAAAGCAGATTTATCCTGGTGGGATGTATGAAACAGCGGAGCAACACCAATTAGCTGCCCGTCGCTTGAAGCTGTGATGATGGTTAATTGTGCAGTGGAAGGCCATTCCCCACCCCCGCGCGTCTGCCACCACTGTTCAAGATATTCATAGCGTAAAAAAGGTGCGTTGCAAATACTTTGATTGAGTAATTCATTCCATGCGGATTTCAGGTGCGATGGAAATTCACTATGTAATGTAAAATTCATGGGGTAATTATATCAAACAACAACTATTAAGCTGTTAAGCTGTTAAGCTATTGCGTTGTTGCGCTAAAAAGCTCTTTTATTAGATGGTAAGGCTCACCTTTATATCTCCAATGAAACGGACTTTCCTGGGAGTTGAGATTTCTCGAAGAAAAATAACTCAAACACCTTAATTTTTGTACCTAGTCTTTAAAATCAAATCTGCGGAGGTCTTTCAGCGGAGACCTTCGCAGATTCTAGAGAGAGAGGAGAGTTCTTATTTGGTTGAAAGATTTGGTCTGAATTGATTCACCCAATCCTCAAATCAGATTAGTTATAGTTTATCCTGCAAAGATTAATAAAATATGAGTAAAACGGTCTTATTTATTAATATTTTATTAGA
>CAZPIM010000109.1:0-8212 GCA_964586385.1 uncultured Anaerolineaceae bacterium | reverse complement strand
CTCATTTCCCCGTGTGATTTAATTGAACAACAATATTTTAATGATGTTTTCCAGGACGCAACGTTGTTCACCAGTTTTAAAGATGGAACTTGCTCAGTAAGCAATCAATGGGACACGAAAACGATCCAATTTCACGTTTCGCAGGGCACACAGGCAGATCAGTCAATTCGTTGGTATACTAAAAAGGTTGTGAAAGGGCGTGGTCAATCCGCAATATTTGACCAGATCAATGTAATGTTCACAGAAAATATTGGAAAAGACCTATCAGAATTTCAAGAAGTTTCTAATGTAATTTACCAGTCATTAAACTATCGGGAAGAAATGGTTTTTTCAGTTGGTGAAAAAAGTTACTGGTATACATATTCCCTGGCACAGGACAATATTCTTGAATCTTCAGAACAAAGCAAATATGTCAGAATCACGACGAATGGTTTTCTTTCTGAAGAAGCTTTAGAAATTAGTGTTGCGCTTGCAAAAATTCTTTATGAAAAATTACCGGAAAAATTTTCTGTAAATTTTAATTTTAGTGATCAGGATTTTTTTGATATTTCTACTCCTGGGACAACATATCAAGGAAAAGTTCCAATCATTGGAGCAATTAAAGTCGACAAAAATGACATATTCTTCGGTGATTTGTGTGGCAACGAAGTCACGAATATCCAGGTAGAAATTGTCGAAACGGATAATATTAATTCCATATTTTTCGTTTATCGATTAATTAGTCCCGATGAAACAAATGCGAGTTGGATTTCCAGAAACATGAGTAAAAGCACTTCCGGTGTTTGGGTAATACAATTATCCGCTGAAAGTGATTTTTCGCGCTATCAGCTAATAAATGGGGCACAAGTTGAATATGCCATTTCTGTTTTGTACGGTATAGATGGTTTAATTCGCAGCCCGGATTATTCCGACATCAGAATATATCAATGCAGGACGAGTAATTGAAGTTAATGGAAAAAATCTTTTCAAATTTAACTAATCCTCAATGTTTCGATCCATTGGTCCAAGAATCAAATCTATTTGGTCTAATACAGTTTCGGATAAGGATTTTTGCGCTTCGGCAGCCAGCAAATTTTCATCCAATTGTTCTAACCTAGTTGCACCAGTGATCACGGAAGAGACTTCTTTTCGTCGTAGTAACCAGGCAATCGCTAATTGAGCAGTTGTGATATCGAGTTGTGTGGCAAGTGATGTCAATTGCCGAACTTTGGTAATTTTTTCGGTAGTTATTCTGTCACGAATCCAACTCATATTGTCCAATGAAGCCCTGGAACCTTCCGGAATACCATCATTGTATTTCCCGGAAAGAATTCCATAATAGAGTGGAGACCAGGTCGTCAGGCCAATTCCAAATTCTCTGCAAACCGATGTGAGTTCTTCTTCGACACGATAACGATGGAACATGTTGTATTGCGGTTGTTCAACGATCGGCGGAATTAAATTAAACTGTTTTGCTATCCCAACAGCTTGTGTAATATAGGTCGCTTCCCATTCTGATGTTCCCCAATACAGAATCTTTCCCTGTTGGATAAGCGTGTTCATTGTAAAAACGACTTCCTCAATCGGTGTGTCCGGATCATATCTGTGGCAGTAATAGAGATCAACATAGCTTGTATCCAGTCGTTTTAGTGATGCATGGATCGATTCTGTAATATGTTTTCTTGATAATCCACGACCATTTGGACCTGGCATCGTCGGCCAAAACACTTTGGTAGATAAAACCAGACCTTCACGAGGTAAATTTTTTATCGCTTTCCCAACCACGAGTTCTGCTTGCCCACCAGCGTAAGCATCCGCATTATCAAAAAAATTTATTCCCTGGTCATAAGCAGCATGAACCAAATCACTGGATATTTTTTCATCTATCTGACTTCCTATTGTGATCCAGGCACCGAGTGCAATTTCGCTAACTTTTAATCCTGATTTTCCTAGTCTACGGTAATGCATTATTCCTCCCCGGTTTTTGGCAACCCAATACCTAAGGGTTTCCATTTATTTTCATTTTCTCTCAATCGATGTTGTCCGCCCCCGCGGTTATGCAACAAATCAAAGCCTTCGGGTTTAATAAATAAATCCTCTCCATCCAACAATCCGGAAACGCCACTTTGTCCTGGTTCTCCCCGTTTATTCTTGCAGTAAGAGCATTTGCTTGGGTCATGCGAATCGTACGTCAATGGTTCTTCGTAGGTTGTAATGTAACCTTCATAATTACGGAAGATGACTTTATGATCCGAAGCACTAATCATATAATTTGGCATGACCGGGATTTTTCCGCCTCCGCCTGGCGCATCAACAACAAAAGTCGGGACTGCATATCCGGATGTATGACCTCTTAATCCTTCAATAATCTCCAATCCTTTTGCAACCGGTGTTCTAAAATGTCCAGCTCCTTCGACGAGATCGCATTGATAAAGATAATATGGGCGCACACGAATGCGCACCAAATCGTGAACCAATTTTCGTTGAATATGGACACAATCATTCACGCCAGCTAATAGAACGGATTGGTTTCCTAAAGGAATACCCGCTCGAGTTAATTTATCGCAAGCAATTTCCAGTTCTTCGCTGATTTCATTTGGATGATTGACATGTATATTTAACCAAAGCGGATGAAATTTTTGCAACATATCGCAAAGTTCATCGGTCACTCTCTGCGGCATGAAAACCGGAACTCTTGATCCGATGCGAATAATCTCAATATGGGGAATTTCTCTTAAAGATGTCAATAATTGTTCCAATAATTTTGGAGCCAGTGTCAATGGATCACCACCTGAGAGTAAAACGTCTCTGACTTGCGGTGTTTTTCTTAAGTATTCCAGTTGCAACTCAAAATCAGATTTTGAAAATTGAGCAGTTGGATCACCGACGATTCTGGACCGTGTACAATACCTGCAATAGGAAGCACATTGCGTTGTAACCAGCATTAATACCCGATCCGGGTATCGGTGGACCAACCCGGGGACAGGTGAGTGACGGTCTTCAGCAAGAGAGTCTTCCATCATACCTGTGAAACTTACAATTTCGCCTGCAGTCGGTATTACTTGCTTTCGAATAGGATCATTCAGGTCATCCGGAATAATGAGTGATGCATAATAGGGGGTGATATCTACCCGAAAAAGTCCATCTGTGCTTAGCGCTTTTTTTTCACTTTCAGTTAAGGTAAGGATCTTATTAAAATCCTCCACAGAATTTAATCGATTGCTTAATTGCCAGCGCCAATCATTCCATTTCTCATCCGGTACATCTTTAAAAATGGAAGCGCGCTTTGAAGGAAAGTGAGATTGAGTCATGATATGGCTCCTTTTGGTAAAGTGATTGTGAAATTATTTTTGCCATTTCTTTATTTTGACTAAGTTCATTTTATTCTTGTTTTCGAAATCCACAATTTGATTATATCTGATGATAAATAACAAATGATTATTTTGTAGAGATGGAAATCTATGTCTTAATTTAAAATAAATTTGAAAATATGGATTGACGAACTTATTTAAACAAAAAAATTATTGAATCGAAGGTTATATTATGCTCATATTATGAATTATCAGAATTCTATTAGAATGCCTCAAATTGGGTTGACTGAAGATTTTCTGCGTGTTATGATAATTCTCGAGCTATTAGCACTCTCAAGCGATGAGTGCTAAAGATGGAAATATGATGGAAGAATTAAGCGAAAGACAAAAAATCATTCTTACTTTAGTGACGCATGAACATATCAACATGGCTTCTCCGGTTGGTTCCAGGGCACTTGTTGAAAAATACCATATTGGATTAAGTTCAGCCACAATTCGTAATGAAATGTCCTATTTAACCGATATCGGTTATTTGCGTCAACCGCATACATCTGCCGGGCGCGTGCCTACAGAAAAAGGATATCGATTTTTTGTTGGTGAACTCGTTCGTGAAGGTGAAATTCCCTTGTCAGCGAAAAGAAAAATTTCACACCAATTCTTTCAGATGAGAAATGAAGTAGAGCAATGGGCTAGATTGGCTGCGTCTATATTGGCTGATCAATCAAAAGCTGCATCGCTTATTACTGCACCACACCCGGAGCATGCTCACTTAAAGCATATTGAATTCATTTCAACAGTTGGCAGACAGGTTTTAATGGTATTGGTCTTATCTGGCGGTGAATTGCGTCAAAGAATTCAAAGTCTGAGTGAGCCTATCAACCAGCAAAATCTTTCGATAGTAGCAACAGTATTGACCGAGCGTTTTCAAGGAAATGAATCCTGGAAAATTAAACAGAATTTGACTGGTTTATCAGAATTAGAGTCAGAATTAGCACATTGGGTGATTGACGAAATGGATAGGGCAAATTCATTAATTTCCGGGGAAATCTTTTTGGATGGAATTTCCAATGTTCTGGCTGAACCTGAGTTTACAGATTCTGAAGATGCCCGGAGAACGATTAGAGTTCTTGAGGAACGAACAATCTTTCATGAATTATTCGCAAAAACGATTATGAATGGTGAAGAAGGAGCAGTTCAGGTATTAATCGGTGGTGATGGAGCCTGGGAAGATCTTCGCCAATACTCGATTGTTCTTTCGAAATATGGTGCACCAGGAATTGCTTACGGAACAGTTGGTGTCATTGGACCAATGCGAATGGCCTATGGAAAAACAATTTCAGCAGTACGATTTATGTCTGGTTTACTGAGTGATCTTGTATCTCAGTCATTATATGATGAACAAACACTTCCATTAAACGAGGTAGATTTATGACAGGAAAAAAAACCAAAGAGGAAAAAAAACAATCAAATATGGATGAAAAAAACGTTGATCAACAACCCTCAAAAGAAGAAAATAAGTACGAAAATCAAGAGAACTCAAATCAAACCAATTTGAATCTGGATTTTGACGTAAAAGAAGCATATGAAAAATTAGTGATTGAATCGAAAGAATATTTTGAGGGATGGCAGCGAGAAAGAGCTGATTTTCTAAATTATAAAAAAAGGATCGAAAGAGATCAGCAAGCTCTGAAGAATTATCTGACAGGTGAAGTATTAAAGAAATATTTTGCGATTGTCGATGACATGGAACTTGCTATAAAAAATAAACCGAATGAAAACAATTGTAAAGATTGGGTAGATGGAATCGGTTTGATATATCAAAAAGTAATCTCAATTTTGGAAAATGAAGGTGTAGAAAGAATTTCTACTACCGGCGAATTTGATCCAAATGTACATGAAGCATTAACACAGATTGACAGCCCAGCCCATGAAAGCGGGCAAATCGTGGATGTTATGAGACAGGGATATAAAATTGGGGATCGAATCTTACGACCCTCATTGGTTATAGTAGCTCGTTAGGAGGATTAATATGGGAAAAATTGTTGGAATAGATTTAGGTACTACAAATTCAGTTGTTGCAGTCATGCAAGGTGGAGAACCTGTGGTTGTGCCTTCTGCTGAAGGCGAAAGACTCGTTCCGTCTGTTGTTGCCGTCAATAAAAATCATGAACGACTTGTTGGCCGTTCTGCAAGAAATCAGGCGATTGTCAATCCGGAGAATACAATTTTCTCCATAAAACGCTTGATGGGACGCAAATATGGTGATACTGAAACGACAAGAACAGAACAACGTGTACCGTATCGCATAACAAAAGCACCAAACGGAGACTCACGGGTTGAATTAGATGGGAAAGATTATTCTCCGCCAGAAATTTCTGCAATGATTTTATCTAAATTAAAAGCAGATGCAGAAGCGTATTTAGGTGAACCTGTCACACAGGCAGTCATCACTGTGCCCGCATATTTTAATGATGCCCAAAGAAATGCGACCAAAGATGCAGGAAGAATTGCCGGTTTGGAAGTTTTACGTATCATCAACGAACCGACTGCTTCTTCACTGGCTTATGGGCTTGATAAAAAGAAAAATGAAATTATCGCTGTATATGATCTCGGTGGTGGTACGTTTGACATATCCATTTTAGATGTTGGTGATGGTGTTTTTCAGGTTAAATCAACCAGTGGCGATACCTTCCTTGGTGGTGACGACTTTGATATCCGTGTAATGGATTGGATGATTGAGGAATTTAAAAAAGATACTGGAATGGATTTACGAAACGATCGCCAGGCTTTACAACGTCTCAAAGAAGCAGCCGAAAAAGCAAAAATTGAACTCTCCACTGTTATGCAGACAGAAATCAACTTACCTTATCTAACCGCGGATGCAACCGGACCAAAACATATGGTCAAGACGCTTACACGGGCAAAATTGGAGCAAATAACGGAAGATCTGGTAAAGAAATCGCTTGAACCAGTACGACGCGCACTATCAGATGCGGGTTTACGCCCATCGGATATTAGTGAAGTCGTTATGGTGGGTGGAATGACCAGAATGCCGGCAGTACAAGAAGCCGTACGAAAAGAATTCGGTAAAGAGCCCCATAAAGGTGTCAATCCGGACGAAGTTGTCGCAATTGGTGCTGCCATTCAAGCCGCTGTTCTTTCCGGAGATGTGAAAGATATTTTGTTACTCGATGTAACACCTTTGACCCTTTCTGTTGAAACAATGGGTGGTGTTGCTACCCCAATTATTGAAAGAAACACCACAATTCCGGCAAGAAAAAGTCAGATATTCTCAACTGCCGCAGATAGCCAAACCTCAGTAGAAATCCACGTTTTGCAAGGCGAACGCCCTATGGCTGGTGATAACAAATCGCTTGGGAAATTTGTTTTGGATGGAATTCCTACTGCTCCACGAGGTATCCCTCAGATTGAAGTCACTTTTGATATCAATGCGAATGGAATTCTGAATGTTACAGCTGTAGATAAAGCTTCGAGCCGGAGTCAACACATCACAATTACTGCATCTTCCGGTTTGTCAGATTCAGAAGTCGAAAAAATGAAACGTGAAGCTGAAGCGCATTCTGATGAAGATAAACGTCGCAAAGAAGTAGTAGAAGCCCGAAATCATGCTGATAATTTGGCTTATCAAACAGAAAAAATGTTGCGGGAAAATGGCGATAAGCTTGACCCGGCGAAAAAGAAAGAAGCTGAAGATAAAATTGCAAGTTTACGTGGCATTATGCACGGTGAAGATCTGGAAGGTATTCGGAAACAGATCCAGGAATTGGAACAGCTTGCCCAACAACTAGGGGCTAGTATGTACCAACAACCGGGTGCTGAAGGTCAGGCAAACAATCCTCAACAGCCATCAGGTGGTCCCACCGAATCAAGCCCATCCGGTGATGATGTAGTTGATGGAGAATTTAAATCTGTCTAGATTTTGATTACGTGAATCGTTGGAGGATTCAAAATTCTCCAACGATTCTTTCTTTAACCATAATCAAAAATTTTTAAATCTTCACCATAAATTTTATTATTTTTGTGCTATTATTTCTTGATTATTTTATTCAATAGGTGAACATGGCGCAACGCGACTATTATGAAGTACTAGGCATCAATCGAAACGCAAGTGCAGAAGAGATAAAAAATGCATTTCGAAATTTAGCACGAAAATATCATCCGGATGTGAGTAAAGAACCGGATGCTGAAGAAAAATTTAAGGAATGTAACGAGGCTTATGCAATTTTATCTGATCCGGATAAACGAGCAGCCTATGATCGTTATGGACATTCCGCTGTAAATGGCATGGGTGGTATGCCTGATTTCTCATCAGTGGATTTTTCTAACATTTTTGAGGAGTTTTTTGGGTTTGGCGGAATGGGTGGTAGTTCAAGGAGGAAGAATTCTCCACGCAGAGGAACTGACCTTTCTTATGCCGTAAACCTTGAATTTGAAGAAGCAGTATTTGGCATCGATAAAGAAATTGATATCAGTCGGGACGAGGTTTGTTCTACATGTCATGGGAATGGTGCAGAAACTGGGACAAGCCCGGTTAGCTGTACGAATTGTGGTGGACATGGAGAAGTTCGACAAGTTCGGCAGACATTTTTGGGTTCGATGGTACAGGTAACGACTTGCCCGAATTGTCAGGGAAAAGGTACCGTTATTCAATCTCCCTGCAAAACCTGTCGTGGTGCTGGGCTTGAAAGAAAGAGTATAAAGAAACTTGTTCATATACCAGCCGGAGTTGATAACGGAACCCAAATTCGATTGGCAGGTGAAGGTCAACCTGGCACGAATGGTGGTCCACACGGGAATTTATATTTAGAAGTGCGTGTAAAACCTCATAAATTCTTCCGCAGAAAACAGGATGAGGTCTTACTGGATTTAAATATTAATATTGCCCAAGCCACATTAGGTTC
>CAZPIM010000108.1:6771-8319 GCA_964586385.1 uncultured Anaerolineaceae bacterium | reverse complement strand
AAAAAAAACTATTGATAAAAATTTTTATGGAGGAAAATAATGTCTAAGAAGTTTGTTACTATTTTAAGTGTTTTACTTGTCGCCGTTTTCGTATTGGCAGCTTGTCAACCTGCTGCAACACCAACGGAAGAAGTTGTAGCCCCGCCACCAGCAGAAGCTACAAAAGCGCCAGTTGAACCGACTGCAGTACCTGCTGAACCAACCGCTGTTCCAATGACAGAAACAACAATTACGATCTGGAATCAATGGGATGGTAAATATTTGGAAGCCATTGAGCAGGTATTCAATGATTATGAAGTTGCAAATCCAGGTGTAGTTATCGACCTTTCTAAACCGGAAGATGTCAAAAACGCTTTGACAGTTGCAATTCCAGCTGGCGAAGGTCCAGATATTATTGGATGGGCAAATGATGCAATTGGCGAACAGGCACTTAATGGAAATATCGTTGCAGTAAGCGATTATGGTATTACTGCTGATTTCCTTTCAAGTACCTATGAACCTGCAGCAGTAAATGGCGTGACCTGGATGGGTTCTATCTGGGGTTTACCAGAAACTCAGGAAGGTATTGCATTAATTTACAACAAAGACCTGGTAACAGAAGAGTATCTACCTGCTGACCCGCTGGATTTTGAAGATTTGTTAGCAAAAGCGACAAAATTCCAGGAAGATACTGGTAACGTATTAGTGTGTAACCAGGCATTTGGTGGAAATGATGCATATCATATGTCTCCAATTTTCTTTGGTTTTGGAATTCCTGCCTATGTCGACGAGGAAGGTAAAGGTTATCTAAATGCTCCGGAAGCGATCGCCGCTGCTGAATGGTTAAAGAAATTTGCCGCAGTTTCGTATGCAGAAAACAGTTATGATATCTGTAATGCAGCGTTAGCTGAAGGAAAAGTTGGTATGTGGTGGACTGGCCCATGGGCAGTAGCTGGTGTTGAAGAAAGTGGTGTCAATTATGGTATTCTCCCGATGGGTCGCCCATTTGTAGGTATCAAAACTTTGCTCCTCACTAAGAATGCTGTAGATCGTGGAAACACGGATCTGGCTATCGATATCATGAAATATTTCACCAGCGCTGAAGTTCAGAAGAAATTGTCTTTGGTTAACAAAACCATTCCTGCTGCAACAGCAGCTTTACAGGATGCTGAAGTTTCTCAATTAGCAGCAGTCGTAGGATATGGTACAGCATTGAATCTTGGTGTTCCAATGTCTCCATCTCCATTCTCATCAGCCCAATGGGACCCGGTAGGCGCAGCCTCAGGTGCTATTTGGACAGGTGCACAAGAACCAGTTGCAGCAATGGAAGCAGCTCAGTTAGCTCTCGAGGAAAAAGTCGCTGCAATGCAGTAAAGAATAAATTTTGAGTAAAGTTAGGGAAGAGGAGCGATTCCTCTTCCCTACATCTATTTATTGATATCGGGGAGAAAAGGAGTAGGCGATGAGTGGGTGGTTGGGTCGTCGAAAGTGGGCAACTATTCTACTGTTTTTATTACCGACAATATTAGCCGTATTAGTTTTCAATGTTTATCCAATTCTTCTAAATAC
>CAZPIM010000108.1:1172-6671 GCA_964586385.1 uncultured Anaerolineaceae bacterium | reverse complement strand
GGATTGGTGCTGGCTTTAATTTTAAACAGTGAAAATTTGCCTGGTAAAACCTTTTTCAGAGTTGTTTTGTTTATTCCGTGGGGTGCATCATCAGTTGCAATTTTGATGGCTTTGGTATGGCAATTTCTGTTTCGTCAACAGGGCACGATCAATCAAATTATCACGCTTTTTGGTGGTACCGGTCCTATTTGGCTAAATAATCCCATTATGGCATTTGGTGTGGTTGTATTGGCTGATATTTGGTTTTCATATCCGTTTTTCATGGTCTCAATACTTGGAGCTTTACAGTCAATACCCAAAGAACTATATGAAGCATCTGAAGTAGATGGAGCTTCATGGTGGACCCAGTTAATGAAAATCACATTGCCACTCATTCGCCCGGCTGTTTTACCTGCAGCGGTTTTGACTTCAATCACAGCTTTCCAAATGTTTGGGACAGCTTTCGCCATAACAGGTGGAGGTCCAACCCGAGGTGCCGGTGTGCCTGGCGCAACAGAATTTGTTATGGTGTATGCGTTTAAACAAATATTCCAACAACAAAATTATGGAACTGCTACAGCTTTTGCTGTTTTAATTTTCATTTTGTTGTTCTTAGCGACATTATATAGTTTACGGGTTACAAAAATGACAAAAGGAGCGTACGAATGAAAAGAAAAACCAAACCAATTATTCGTGTTTTACAGTATGCAATCCTTGTCATTGCAGCCGTTTATGCCTTGTACCCAGTATGGTTTGCTATTCTTGCTTCTGGTAGGTTAGGAGACCGTTTATATACACTGGATCTTGGCGGAATGTTTATTCCAACCCAATGGACATTCGAAAACTATCGTGTGATGTTGTTTGAAAAACCATTTTTGACCTGGCTAACAAATAGTTTGAAAGTCGCTTCCATTACGACGATTGCAAGTCTGATTGTCTGTACGTCCGCAGCATTTGCATTGTCCAGGTTTAAATTTCGTGGGCGTGAGTTTTTCCTGATTTTTCTTCTGGCGATATCAACATTTCCAGGTCTTTTATCATTGGTGGCTATCGCTCAGTTATTAACCGCTTTAGGTTTATACGGAAAGCATATCGGGTTGATTTTGGCATATACTGCTGGCACAATCGTTTTTTGCACCTGGAATTTAAAAGGTTATTTTGATACGATCCCTATCGAATTGGAAGAATCAGCCATGTTGGATGGTTGTTCACCAATCACGGCATTTTTCTTAATCGCCCTTCCATTAGCAAAACCAGCCTTAGCAGTGACTGCGATTTTGGGTTTCATGTCCGGCTGGGGGGATTTTGTCTTCGCATCCGTCCTTGTTCCTGCGCCTGATACCGTGAAACTGGCGGTTCCAGCACTTTATTCATTGGCTAACTCGATGAGTGTGCCATGGGGTTATTTCGCATCCGGTGCTGTGATTGTTATCATCCCAACAATTATCGTTTACCTGGCAATGAATAGATACTTTGAAGGTGGTTTGACTTTGGGAGGCGTTAAAGGATAATTCACGATTCCTTTTCCGATCTGAATAAAACATCTCTTGATCAGTGATAATAATTAACAAAATTCCAGGCCTGGTAATAATTCTTCCAGGCCTGGATTAAGGAAAATCTGAATTTCGTTAAATTAATCAACTGATAAGGAAAAAATCATGTGGGTTCTGAAAAAATTTTCTTTATTTTTGTCCATATTACTGGCATTATCTGGATGTAATATTCGTATCGACCAAACTGTTCCGATTTCAACAGTTAGTAATGGTTCTTCGCAAGCTCTTTTAACTGAAACCACAAAGGAATCTGAGACCTTACCTACAGTAACGGTCATTCCTGAAATTTCTCCTGAATTTCCATGGTGGAATGATACAGTTTTTTATGAATTGTTTGTGAGAAGTTTCTATGATAGTAACTCAGATGGTATTGGTGATTTTCAAGGTCTAATTCAGAAATTGGATTATTTAAATGATGGAGATCCGAATACGGAGACTGATCTTGGTATAACAGGAATTTGGTTGATGCCAATATTCGATTCAACCTCATATCACGGTTATGATGTGACTGATTACTATTCCATTAATCCAGATTATGGGACGATGGATGATTTTAAGACCTTTTTATCAGCAGCCCATAACAGAAATATTCGTGTAATCATCGATTTCGTAGTAAATCATACGTCAGTTGAACATCCCTGGTTTAAGGAATCACGAGCAAATGAAAATTCTTTATACCGGGATTGGTACATCTGGTCGGATACTGATCCCGGTTATCTTGGTCCCTGGGGAGAAGATGTCTGGCATTTTAATTACGACAATAATTATTATTATGGTGTTTTTTGGTCGGGTATGCCTGATTTAAATTTTCAGAATCCAGATGTAACCAAAGAAATCGACAAAATATCTACGTATTGGTTATCGGAAATTGGAGTGGATGGGTTTCGTGTAGATGGCGCGAGGCACCTTATTGAAGACGGGAAAATCCAGGCAAATACAGATTCAACGATTGAATGGTTCCAAAGTTTCAACATACGAAATAAAGAAACGAATCCACAAATAATGACTGTCGGTGAAGTCTGGGACAGTAATTTTTCAGCGGTTCGGTATATTAAAGAGGACGCTTTCGATCTAGTTTTCGATTTTGAACTTTCAGAATCTTTGTTGGAAGGGATAAATGGTAATGATGGAAAACAGATCACGAATGCTTTAAATTTCAATACGAAGCTTTTTCCATACCTACAAAAAGCGAATTTTTTGACTAACCATGATATGAACCGAGTAATGGATGTTTTTCAAAATGACCTTCCAAAGGCAAAAATTGGTGCACTCTTGTTATTAACTTCTCCAGGTGTACCGTTTATCTATTATGGTGAAGAAATAGGAATGAAAGGTTCGAAGCCAGATGAAGATATTCGAAAACCAATGCAATGGGATATTTCTGAAAATGCCGGATTTTCTACATTTCTCCCATGGCGTACGGTAAATAGTAATTTTGATTTGGTAAATGTTGTAACTGAGGAAAAGGATTCGGAGTCTTTGCTCAACTTGTATAAACAATTAATACACTTCAGGAACAATTCTGAAGCGCTGACTGTTGGTGAGTTTCAGAGTCTGAAAACGAATGAACAAAACATTGTTGCTTTTGTCCGGAATACAAACAACCAGACAGTTTTTGTAATTGCCAATGTGGGTCAAACAGTTGATAATTTAGAAATGACTTTACCTAAAGAAATACTTACCATCGGGGAATTCGAATTTGTATCCGTATTGGATTCAAGTCAATTTCCCGGTTTTGAAATAATTTCAACTGACTCAGATTTTAGTTATCAAATTAATTCTCAATTACCGGCAGGAAAATATTTTCTCCTTGAATTGAAAAAGCACTAAGTATGTCTACACGGTTGTTAAATTTACCAACTTTACCGAAATGGTGGAAAAAGGAATTTAATCTCTTTCTTATAATTATTGCTTCCATTTTAATTCATGTTTGGAGTGTTTGGCAATTACCGGTCGATTATGATGAACCGATTTATGTCCAAGCAGGATCTGCTTATGCTCAATTGATTAAATTCGGAGATCTATCAGGAATTATTAACTTCCCTGAAAATAGAGAACACCCACCATTAATAAAAATACTCTATAGCATCCCTTTCTTAATATTTCAAGAAACTTCGTATTCTATAGACTACACGATCGCTGCAAGAGCCATTTCAGCATTATTTGGCGTGATTGCAGTAGCAATTATTGCAAAAAAGAATATTTGGGCTGGTTTATTTTTTTGTTTTCATTCAATGACAATTAAGTACACCAGTCAAGCATATCTTGAAGCATTACCGATGCTCATGATCATCATCTGCGTTCTTTTTTTGGAGAAATCTTTCGCTGATAAGAAAAAATATTTCTGGATCTCTGCTATCTCTTTAGGCGTCGCTGGAGCAGCGAAGTATCCGTATTTATTAATCATCTTGGTCTTGTTTGCAATGTTTCTTTTCAATAAAAAGTTTTCTTTGAAAGAAATCATTGTCTATTTTTTGACAGCATTTTTCGTTTTTTTATTATTAAATCCGGATTTTTGGAGTGAGCCATTAAACCAATTCGTCGAAGTAGTAAAATTTCATACAGCTTATAGCCAAAGCACGCATGTGGAAAGTATTGGATATCCCTGGTATCAACAATTTTTGCACATTTCAAATTCTGTGCAATGGCATCCTCAGGTATTCTTTTTTCTTACATCGGATGAATTGATTTTTGGATTAGCGTTTGCGGGATTATTTTTTGAATTAAAGGAAAAGAAATACACTGCTTTTTGGTTAATGATTGGGTTCATTTTCCTTTTGGTTTGGCCAACAAAATGGCCGCAATATACATTGTTTATCACTCCCGTAATGGCATTAATCGCTGGAACAACTGTATCCAGGGTAATTAATTGGTTAAAACCAAGAGAAGATTATTGGAATTATTTAGAAGAAATGTTACCTCAACCTCCTAAAATAACCTGGTGGGTCTTGGGAATTTTCGTATCAAGTCTTATTATCGGAAAAATTGTTTTTGAGTATCAATTGGCTTTGAACAGACAGGGTTGGAACTTATATAATCAAGGAAATTCACCATTGAGTAGCGATTTGGTTTTTCAAATTGAGACAAAGAAACCCGGTATTATCGCTCTCGCTACGGATAAGGGACTGGATATGTGGGAACAAAATAGTGACCTAAATTTATGGGGAGTCAATCCGATTAACTACTCTACCGAAAATTCTGATCTTAATACAAACAAAATAACAAATATTGAATATGTTGCAAATGGAGATTTTTATTGGCTTGGGACCGATCTTGGTGTCTCAAAATTTGCTAAAGAGTTTACAAATTATTCATCAGTGGATATTGGATGCGTTGAATGCCAGGTCAATGATTTAATGATTGATTCAAGTTTGAATTTATGGATCGCTACGAATGATGGTATCTACATGTTTGATAATCAGATTTGGATTAAATTTACTGACATCAATATGGGTATTGAGGATGAGCGTGTTCTGTCCATTTTTTTACAAATAAACGATGATCAAAAAACACTTTGGGCTGGAACATTAACCGGAATCTCGAAATTTAATTTTTCGTCAAAAAAATGGATCAATGAAAATTGGGCTGGGAATTATTTTGGATGGGGAGGAGTCTCAGAAATAGAGAATCTATCAGATGGCAGAATTGCAGTGAGCACATTAGGGGGTGGTATATTTTTATGGAATGAGTTTGAATGGAATTATTTTCGTAACACCAATTCACCCTTAAAAAGTAATACTGTTCAAACGATTGAAGAAGACAAAGATCAAAATCTTTGGTTTGGTTTCGCGTATCCAACAGAACCAGGCGGTTACTTGATGAAATTTGGAACGAATGCGAAATGGTCACGTTTTTTTAATAACAATTCCGGATTTGAAGAAGGGGAGCCTTTAGATATTCAGTTTGATGCTGATGGTAGGATGTGGGTTTCCACAAATGGTTTAGGTATCCAGACATTTTTTCTTGA
>CAZPIM010000108.1:0-1072 GCA_964586385.1 uncultured Anaerolineaceae bacterium | reverse complement strand
GCGACTAAAGATTATTACGACATGGCTTCGATATTAAAAGATTATCCTGAAGTAAATGTCACTTTCAATCTTACCCCGGTACTAATTAAACAACTCAATGATTATTCTAAAAATGGAGCTATTGATACTTATTGGGAATTATCACTTATACCTGCCAAAGAACTTTCAAAAGATCAAAAAACATTTATCCTGGAACGATTTTTTGATGCAAATTGGGATCATATCATCGCCAGATTTCCACGGTATCAGGAATTATTAGATCTGCGAGGAGGAAGTGATTCTACAAATATAGAAAATGCAATCAGCATTTTTTCAGATCAGGATTTTTTGGATTTACAGATCTGGTTTAATTTAGCCTGGTTCGACCCAGATTTCCTTTTGAATTCACCTCTAAAGGAATTGGTAGAAAAAGGTAAAAATTTTTCGGAAAGCGATAAAGTGGTTGTATTTGCAGAAGCGAAAAGAATTATCAATGAAATAATTCCGCTGCATAAAGAGATGCAGGAAAGTGGGCAAATCGAAGTTATTACGACTCCTTATTCACATCCAATTCTGCCATTATTGATCGATTCTACGCTTGCAAAAATTGGTAACCCAAGTGCAGATTCGCCTCAAAAATTTAGTTATCCTCAGGATGCTCTAGCGCAATTAACAAAAAGCGTAGAGATTTACAAAGAAAATTATGGACAGGAACCATCAGGTTTATGGCCAGGAGAAGGTTCTGTTGCTCAAACAATGGTACCGTTTGTGATAAAGGCTGGTTATAAGTGGATGGCGACCGGGGAACAGGTGCTTGGAAAATCCTTAGGTATCGATAGTTTTACCAGAGATTCGAAAGAAACTGTGAAAGAAGCGGATTTATTATACCGACCGTATTACGTGACGAATCAATCAGGAGAAAAGTTAGCTGTATTTTTTCGAGATGGGGTCATTTCTGATAAATTAGGTTTTACATACTCCGGCGTGTCTGGTGAGGCTGCAGCGAAAGATTTGATGGCAAGACTTGAAAACATACGAACCGAATTGGTTAATGAAAATGCAATTGGACCACATATCGTCAGTATTATTTTGG
>CAZPIM010000107.1:1922-8451 GCA_964586385.1 uncultured Anaerolineaceae bacterium | reverse complement strand
TAAATATAAAGGTCACGTTTGTTATAAATCAGATAGGCTGCCACAAGACTCAAAATAATAATTGCCACGGATATAAGCAAATACACAACTTCCAAATTGCCATTTCGGAAAAGTTCCGCCGCATCAAAAAATTTGAAAGGAGTGAAGTACTTAAGAAATTCAAGTTTTTCATTCATACCGGAGAAAATCGACATAAAATAAGTCGTCAGAATGATGGCAACCGCGGTTGACCCGGATTGTTTGTATTTTTTCATAGCACAGCCCAATAATAATCCGACAGCCAGAAAAATAAGTTCGATCACCAGCATCGCTTGCATCTCAAGAGCCAGAAAGTCGAGAAAAGCCTTATCGGGATTATATGACTGGACTGCTACCAGGCTCACTAGCCAGGTTATTAAAACAAAAGCGAAACAATTTACGAGGGCAGCCAACGCTTTCGCAGTGATGACTTTACTGCGGGAAACGGGTAGTACCAATGAAAACTCAACTGTTTTATCACGTTCTTCTTTGGAAATAGTATCACTCCCCCACATGGCAGCTGCAATTGCCCCCAGCAACCCAAAATAAATGAACATTATTCCGTAGAATCCACTCAATGTGGTCAGGTTAAAGGCACGCATATTCATGGCATCCAACATCGCTGGCGGCATAGAATCCAGAATTTTCAACATTTCAGGGTCTCCAGCGAAGGCTGAGAATTTAGCGACTGCGATCATGATCAATAAAGAGATGACTCCGCTCCAAATCATTAGAGATTTGAGGTTAGCTTTTAATTCACGAAAAAAAATATTCATTTTGCATCTCCTTACGAAACCGCATGGATATCGCGACGTAGGTATAACCAATAACTCAACCCCAAACAAACCAGGGTGACAGATACATTAAGTAGAACGAGAGGCGTGTTGTATGCACCATGTTGAATAATATAATTTGAGTCAAAATGTTTAAATGGCGTAATGGTCTCCAGTTTTACTTCGCCAAACACACCGCTAAAGGCACTTAAAACATAGGCACCGAAAGCCAAGCCAAGCGAATAAGGTGTCACACTGCGCACACGTTTAACCAACAAGGAAATAAACAGACCAACACTAAGGAAAAAGAGTTGAAATAGCAAAACACCAAAAAGTATCAGCAATAGCGTTGGCAAATCATAATCCCGACCATCACGGAAAATCTCTATCACAGTAAATATGCTGATCCAAAAAACGAGATCGGTAATTAATAAACTTGTTAATGTCGCTAATAGTTTACTGGTAAGAATCTTCGCTCGACTGATCGGTTTTGTCAACAAGAAATCTGCAGTCAACTCGTTCTCTTCAATCGATACTAGCCCAAATCCATAATTTGCAGCCTGGATCGCCAAACAAAGTTGAATGAAAAGAAAGTAGAAGCTAATGTATCCTAAAATGGTTGAATAATTCACATTATTCATGCCAAAGGCAATCAACAACTCTTCCGGAAATTTCGCTAACACTTCATTCATTAATTCAGCCTGTTCAGAAAAAACTGAAAAAAAGGAAAAAAAGACAAAGACCAATGCAACCACCGATATACTCCAGGTAATCACTGATCTTATTCGGATGCGAAATTCGTGATAATAAATATTTTTGTTCATTTTCGCTTCCTATTCATAGTAATGCATGAAGATTTCTTCGAGTGTTGGCTCTTCGATGGTCACATCTGTCACCTGGATACTGCTGATCGTATGCAGCACGACGTTGATATCGCCTTTAAAGAAGAAACTGACCGAACCATTTTCTCTCTGGATATTGGTGACCCCCGGTAGTTCAAAGGAAACCAAATCTGACTCATTCGTCGTTACCCGTATCTTTTTATAATTATTCTGTTGCAAGGAGCGGATGTCAGAAATCTCTACAATTTTACCTTCCCGGATGATACCAACTCTGGTGCATAAACGCTGGACTTCACCTAATATATGCGAAGAAAAGAAAACGGTCACACCACGTGCATTCTCCTCCCGTATCAGGTCAAAGAACTTGCGTTGCATAAGGGGGTCAAGACCACTGGTGGGTTCATCCAGAAAAAGTAATTTCGGTCCATGCAACAATCCCTGAACGATACCGACTTTTTTCTTGTTCCCGTACGAAAGATCACTGATGCGCCTGTTAAGTTCCAGTTCCATGATCTCAGAAAGTTCTTTCATGCGTTTGGTGCAATCCCGCTCATAAAAACTGGCGGAATATTTCAGTAAATCAATCACTTTCATACCTTCATAGTAAAAGACTTCCGAAGGCAGGTATCCAATTTCGCGACGGATTTCTGGACCCTGTGTTATCACATCTTTGCCAAAGATTTTCGCACTACCGCTGGTGGGATAGATCAACGAAAGTAGTAGACGGATGGTGGTGGATTTCCCTGCGCCATTTGGTCCAATGAAGCCGAAGATTTCACCTTCTTCTTCTTTAAAAGAAACATCCACAATACCGCGTGATTTTCCGTAAAATTTGGTTAAATTGGAAACTTCGATAATGCTCATACAGATACTCCTTAATCCATTCAGGTAAAGAACCAAAACCTAGCCGTGGCTTGCGAAGAAACCAGCCTGCCATCCATTTTTCTAACCGATATCAGAACCGGTTTGATCTAAAAATTCTGCTTCTGCTGTAAAGGAAAATTTGAATGAATCGCTCTACAGTATCGAGCATTCTATTATTATATACACAATTCTGTCGTGGAGACATTTAATCGTCCCAATAAAGGACTTTATTTATAAAGATCGTTTTAGCGGTAAATTCACAAAAGCTAGTGCAATAAACATCAATTGGGGACTTCCAGAAAGTTTTTAGAAATCTTTTTTCCACAAATTACGCCATTCCGTTATAATGTTGCTGAAAATAAATCTATTCAATTTTCCTTTAATTTCAAGCCAATACTCCCGATTTCTTCAATCTTCTATTTGAAAAAAGGTAAATCAAATACCCATGAAAAAACTGCATACTGCTCACATACTTTCGATTCTCATTGTTGTTCTTTCAATGGTTGCATCCATTGGCGGTCTGTTATTCAAAGAAATTTACCGGGATAATGCGTTTGTAAAAACGACCTGGTTTGGAAACGACCTTATAACATTGTTCTTAGCAATACCGATTCTCATTCTGGCGATGGTTTTTTCATTACGCGGCTCATTAAAAGCACATTTGATCTGGTTCGGCGCATTGGATTACATGTTATATAACTATGCCTTTTACCTCTTTGGCACGGCATTTAATGCCTTCTTTCTGATTTATGCCGCATTGTTTGGATTATCCATCTTCGCATTGATCTTTGGGCTTACCCATCTGAAAGTTTCTGAAATCCGGCAGCATTTTCGCGAGAAAACCCCTTTGAAATGGATCGGTGGGTACTTTTTATTTGTTGCTACCGGTTTGGGGATTGTTTATTTGATGCAATCGATTGCATACATAACCACAGGACAGCCTCCGTCCATCGTTACAATTTCCGGACATCCCACCAATGTCGTGTTTGCTCTGGATCTGACATTGTTGGTTCCATGGCTTGTGCTCGGTGCTTTATGGTTGTTCAAACGTAAACCCTGGGGTTATGTAATTGCAGGCATTCTGGGTGTCAAAGGTCCGCTCTACACGCTTATTCTTGCTGTGAATTCGGTTCTTGTGATGAATGCAGGTCTTGCTGACTCATCCGAATTACCTTTATGGGGGACATTGACAGTACTTGGTTGTTTCGCCAGTGGGCTTTTGTTCGGAAATATGAGTTCAAAGGGAAGAATCGAGGCAACATCATGAAAAACCCAATCATTGAAATTGAACCGTCCTGGAAAATTTTTTACAAATTTTCAGGGATTGCAGCTTTTCTGATCGTTTTGGTAGGGATCTTTGATATCGTTTTATCAATGATAGCCGGGGAAGCAAAAGCCAATCATGTTGTTACAGTGACCGAGTGGTTTGAATTATTTCAGTCAAACCGAATTTCCGCTTTAAGTAATCTTGGAATGATCAATCTCATTACCTTAACCCTGGGAATACCGGTTTATTTGGCGCTCATTAATTTACACCGCAAAACCAATCCATCCTTTTCAGCCTTATCTGCGATTTTTTTCTTTATTGGAGCAGCAGTTTATTTTTCCAGCAATACTATTTTTAGCATGTTAGCCTTGTCCAATCAATATGCAACCGCATCAGAAGTCCAAAAACCATTATTGGAAGCAGCAGGTCGGGCAGCATTAAGCATAGGTGCAGATTTAACACCTGGCACGTTCATGGGGCTTCTTTTTACCCAACTCGCCGGCGTGGTGATCACATTCGTGATGTTGCGCGGTCAGATTTTCTCCAGGTGGACAGCCGGGCTTGGATTGTTCGGGTATATTTGTATGGTTATCTTTTTCACTATTACTGCTTTTGTCCCATCAATATTTTATACCGCCATGATGATTTCTATGCTCGGGGGACTCTCCCTGATGGCTTATCATATCCTTTTTGCTCGCAAACTAATACAATTAAGTGATTGATAGGTTCAATCCAAAAATAAACATTCTTGAAAAGTATAAAAAAATTGGGAGGAAATCCCCCAATTTAGCCCCTAATTATCAAATCATCCCACTATTTTTCGGAGCATTATGAAACCACTCTTTGTATTTTTATTCTTTGCTGTAATCTTGATTTTCATCTTGTGGTTAGGTTTACAGATCAAACCCAGACCTTTTACCATGCCTGATCTTCCTCAAGCAGAGCTGAAGACCGTCCCGATACCTGAAAATCTACCTGAACCTGTTTCACGCTTTTATGGAACGGTCTTTAAAGACCAGGTTCCTGTGATCGACACAGTTGTGATCACTGGTCGTGGCCGTATGCGTCCATTTGGAATCTGGTTGCCAACGCGCTTCATGATGATCCACAATGCAGGCAGGGATTACCGTCATTATTTTGAAGCAACCTTCTTTGGCGTTCCCTTCCTTAAAGTCAACGAAGGCTATGTAGACGGAAAAAGTTTCTTTGAAAGCCCGATGGGAACGTATTATGATGATCCCAATACGAATCAGGGTGCAAATCTGGCTTTATGGGCAGAAGGTGGTTGGTTCCCTTCACTTTGGGTCACCGATCCACGTACCCGTTGGCAGGCAGTTGATGATAACACAGCAATTTTATATGTTCCTTTTGAAGACAAAGTAGAAAATTTCGTCATTCGCTTCGATCCAAAAACCGGTTTGGTGGATAAGATGGAAGCGATGCGTTTCAGAGCCTCCACTGACCAGGAAAAGATTCTTTGGATCACAAATGATGTCAGGTCTGAAAATAAACCAACCATATCTTATGCCACCTGGCTGGATAGCGGGAAACCCTGGCTGGCATTAACCATCGATGAAATCAAATTCAATCTGGATGTGAGCGAATTGATTCTTGCACGTGGACTTGATTAATTTGTCGGGATATCTATTTCAATTTATGCGCGTGGTTTTCTGTTCGGAAGGACCTGGATTATAAAAATTAGGGTTTCATTCGAGGTATTACGTATCGAACTCGTTTTCTCCACTCTATTTTTTTTAATCCATCCGTTTGATTTGATTTTGAAATAAAAATTACTTGCCTATATAAGGGATTAAAGGTGCAATAAATTACCCGAATTTGATTTTTATTATTTCTATATATGGGGTTTTAACCATTTCGGAAATTTTTTGTATACTTTAAACAGGCAAAAAAAAGCTTGTAATTTTACACTTGAATTTGAATAAGAACTATTTGCAGAATATATTTCAGGGAATTTTGAAGTAATTTAGCAGGTGTTTCTCAAAAGAAAAACTTTTTGCCCGCTGGAAATTTGGTATCAAGTTCTATTAAAGAGTGTTCAAAAAGCAATTAATTTAGCAAATTGACATATTTCTTTTTAAGGAAAGGAGTAAGTGGTGGAACAAAACACTTCTGAAAAAAGAGCGCAAATTGTGTATTTCTCTCATGGCGGAGGTCCTTTACCTATTCTCGGAGATCCAGGCCATCAAGCCATGGTAGATTTCATGATCAAATTGCCATCTCAACTCCGAAAACCGGATGCAATCCTGGTTATTAGTGCTCATTGGGAGGAAAGCACAGCGACTTTATTAAGTGCGCAAAACCCGGAAATGTTGTATGACTATTTTGGGTTTCCTGATGCCGCCTATGAAATTAACTACCCTGCTCCCGGTAATCCTGAGCTAGCTGGAAAGATAACAAAAATTCTGCAAAAATACACTATCCCGACACAATTGGATCAAAAGCGGGGATTTGATCATGGTTTATTTATTCCACTGAAGTTAATGTATCCAGAGGCGGATATTCCTGCTATTCAACTTTCTCTTTTACGCGGTCTTAATCCGTCTGCCCACATCGCTCTCGGAAATGCTTTAAAGGATTTGTCGCATGAAAATATTCTGGTAATCGGATCCGGATTTTCGTTTCATAATATGCGCGCGTTTTCATGGCAAGGACCGGATTTGGCTGATCCGGCAAATGATGCTTTTCAAAATTGGCTGATTGAAACATGCACATCCTCTATCTCGCAATCCGAGCGTGAGCTACGC
>CAZPIM010000107.1:0-1822 GCA_964586385.1 uncultured Anaerolineaceae bacterium | reverse complement strand
ATATTTGTGAAGTAAAGTGTGTCGATGGAAATGATCACATCAAAACTTGCGGGTGGTAAATTCAAATGTAAAAAATCCATCACATGAAAACCAATCCGCTCCCGCTTCATTTTTGTGCGTTCGAGTGCATCTTGGATTGCCTGCGGAATGAAATCTATCCCGGTCAGGTGTGCTCCAGTTAAGTCTGCGATGTATTCTGCAATCATGCCATTACCACAGCCCAAATCAAGCACCTTGCTTTTGTCAGAAATTCCACCAATTTGAATTAATTGATCAATATGGTCCATTTCGGCGAACCCGTGCTGACTGAGATTGCGTCCATAGGCTTTTTCACAATATTCTGCGTTCGTTTTACTGGATGCAACTGCATGATAAAAACGGGTATAAAAATCGAACATTAAATGAGGATTTTGGTCAGTCATGAGTTGATCTGGTTGGTATCATTAGGTTGCCAGGTTTACCGAAACCATTTTGCCATTGACAAAACTCACGCAGGAGTCATCCAAACGTAGCTGGGAGTCATGTTGATAAAGTTCCTGTAATTGATGAAATACGGGCACATCATTTTCTGTCAGAACCGAAATTTCATCCAGCATCTTCAGATCTTCAGCCTCGTCGATCTGCTCCTTCAGAATGATTCCCCAGCAATCCCAGGGCAGCATTTCCATTTTATTAAGTGAAGCGGCATCCCGAACCAAATTTCCACGAACAAATCCCAACCCATTCATTTCAAAGATCCCAAATTTATCCGGATCCTGTTCTCCGGAGCGGCACATTTGCCAGGCTTTTCCTCCTACGATAAATTGGTCGCGGGGAACATCCAGTGGATCAAAGTTGATTTTTAGTTTGCCACATTGTAATTCATCCAATTGTGCATCAACCAAAACCCAACGGTTTTGTGGTTGGTTCCAATATTCAACCACCCAATGATCTTCAAAGTGGTTTGGCATAAAGTACGCACCAAATCCACAGCGTGCGCGTGCAGGCACACCTTGGTGGCGAAGCATCGAAACAAGCAATACCGAATGATCCCGGCAATTGCCATACAATTTCTTTTCAATCAGGCGTTTTTCAGTCAAAGGACGCGAATCAAGGATTAAAGTCTGCTCCAATCGCCGTTCGATTTTCCGTAATTGTAGCTCTTCCATGCGCCCAGGTGAGATTTGTACGCCATAGTTTTCCACCCAAAAAACATGGATGGTGATGTTTTGAACAATTTTTACCAACTCCGGGATGGTTGTTGGGAAGTAATCGAATAATGCTGTGTATTTCCCTGGGTTAGAAATCTGACCCTGTTGCGTAAAGTAAGTCTGCATGGCTTCCACAAAGATCTCCTGATTTTTAAATATGTGAATTGTTTTTTTCGATCCAGATTTGGCGAAATTTTCCGCTCTTCGGATCCCGCATTGGAATCTCCGAATCCGGGATGATGTTGACATTTGACAAATTCTGACTGGCTAGGTATTCACTTACACGAGTTTTTAATAATTCCCAGATGGATACTTTTTCACTATTGAGTTTAACTTCAAAACGGATTTTAAGTGAATCAGAATCAGTTTGGATTGCCTGAAACCGTAAAATTCCGGGGGTTTCTTTGATGACCGACCAAAGTGCTAAAGGTAGTACCGGAACGATCTGCCCATTTGAAGAAGTAAAACGTAAAATTTCATCCGTACGTCCTTCCACTTTTGCTACCGGTAGTGTGATTCCACATGAACAAGCTTCAGGAGACAAACTCACCCGATCACCCAATTCATAGCGAATGATGGGCATAACACGATTGGCAAGATTCGTGATCAATGTTCTATCAGACAACTGACCC
>CAZPIM010000106.1:2470-8455 GCA_964586385.1 uncultured Anaerolineaceae bacterium | reverse complement strand
AAGGCGCGTTCTGCCAGGGCAACAATTTGACCCCATTGTTTTAGCTGACGGGCAAGATCGGCTTTTTCGAAATAATAACACCAGCCCTGGGCAGATTCCGGACCGTAGAGAAACCCGGGTGGTGAGGCTTGTGGTGCAGGGAGAATGTTGGCAAGATTAGAAAGGTGGATTGTTTCACGCACTTGCAATGGGACCATCCAGTTATCGAATTCGATTTCCGGATCAAGAATTCGCAAACAAGCGGGTGGTTGATAAAAAAGCGCCAGCGATTGGCTGGTATTGCCCGTAAATTCACCTACCAGCAAATCGTGCTGGACCGTCTGATTGGGTTGCAAATTTTCTAGGGTGCCACCTACCCGCAGGGAAGGATAATAAACCACATAGTCGATGGTGTCTGAAGAAGGATCCGGGTTGTAGATCCAGTTAAGCGCGGAGGTTAAAGTACCGTCGGAGAAATACGTCATGGGCAATTCGTGGGCAAAGAGGATGGTTCCGGGTTTAATAGCCGGGGCACGCCAGACCAATTGCCAGAAAAAGCGGGATTGTAGTTCCCAATCACGCTGGTAGGTTATGCCTGTTTGGAGTTGATGAGCACTGGAAAAAGTCACCAGCAATATCAAAAGTGCATGACGCAGGTTGTTTTTTATCGGTAAACTAAAGATAATCGTACTCCACAATAATGTGAAGGCTAGCAGAAAAGGAATGGTAAAACGGTCATAAGGGAATACGAGATTAACCGGTAACCCGGTCAGCCAAAAAGGAACACCTGCCAGAAGAAAAGCCAGCACTGCCAGAGATATAAGTTTAAGCGGCTGTGAGAAAGCGTGCGTAGTTTTACTTTGTAACTTGAAAATGACTAACAATGAAAGAAATATCAGTACCATAAGACTGAAGGCTGCCACAAGCAATAACGCACGATTACCAAAGCTAGTCAGATCCGGGAGGGAGAATGCATTAAACCATGGAAGAACCAGGGTGCTCCAAAAGTCCTGCAGTATGCGCAGGATGAAATCCCGAACTGCAAGGAGAGGCTGACTGGTGAATTTTGCTAAAAACGAGGGATCATAATTTTCGGTCTGGTAAGTGAAAATAAACGCACGCCAGTAGACGGCTGAAAGAAACAGGAGCATGTAAGGAAAATAATGAAGAAAAGCAGATTTCCAACGCCGCCACCCGCGCAGAGCGCGCAAACCAGGCAGATTAAACCAGATCAGTACCGGTCGTAACAACTCCAACATGAAAAAATATTCCATTGAAAAGAGGTTGATCAAAGAAAGAAATAAGGCAATTGCCAGAAAAACGAACCGTTTTTGACGGGAGAACTGTTCCTTGAGTGCTTGTAATGAAAAAACAAGTGAATATAGAAAAGCTGAGAATATCAGGAAAAAATGGCCATAAACCATGGCGATATATTGCTGTCCAAAACCCGGGTAGACCATAAAAAGCAACGATCCCCATAAAGCGGGTTCTTTTTGCCCTTTAAAAAGCTGCTTCAGTAAGAAATAAAGACCGGTAGCGGCAACCCAGCGCCAAAATATACCGAAGATTTGCCAGAGCCAGGGTGAATATCCGATGATCGAATGGTGAATCTGATAGAAGAGTCCCCAAACCGGTCTGTTGGTTGAAAAATAACGCGTCAGACCGGCATTACCATATACATTTGCGATCCAGTGTATGGAGAGATCATCCCAGAAGAACTTAAGTAATGGAATGAAGATAGCATAGGATAATAAACCAACAACGAATAGAACAACTGGTGGTTGTGCAAGAAACCGGAAAAGTGGGGAAAATTTTGAGAATCGGTTGAAACGCATCGATAGATTTCGTTTAAGGATTGGTTTTGTGGTCGAAAAAGCGGCGTACCAAATAGACCGGTCTACCTTTTACTTCCTGGAAAATGTAGCCAAGGTAGACACCGATGATTCCGAGGCTGATCATAATCATACCTCCTACAATCAACAGCACAAACATTAACGACGACCACCCGGGAGCTAAGCCGGATTGTTGGCCAATAAACCAGAAACGTAAAACATAAATGGCTTCAGCAATGGCGAGCAGGATAAAAAGCCCTCCCAGTGAAATGGCGAAGTAAAGGGGCACAAGAGAAAAGGAAAAGATGGCATTGGCTGCCAGATTCAGCATCTTCTTTAAGGAGTACTTGGATTTCCCGGAAATGCGTTGAGCAGGCATGTATGGCAATACCAGCGATCGGTAACCCATCCAGGCAATCAATCCGCGCAGGAAGCGGTGATACTCGTGGAATTGCTTGAGGGAAGTCAGTACCGGTTTGGTGATCAAACGGAAATCAGAAGCATCCGGGCTGATTTTTGTATCCCCGATCCGATTGATTGTCCAATAAAATGCACGGGAGGTGATTTTCTTAAACCAGGAAGCCTTTTGTGGTTCCTGGCGCTGTGCAATCACGATATCAAAGCCTTCTTCAGCCTTTTGTAACATTTCCTGAATGAGCGCAACCGGGTGTTCTCCATCGCCGTCGATGGTGATGGTGGCGTCACTATCTGCCAGGTCCAACCCGGCACTCAGAGCTGCCTGATGTCCGAAATTGCGACTCATCTCGACCACGCGGACATTCTGGTTAGCAGAATAAAGTTGCTCCAATACCGTTTGTGTGTGATCGCTCGAGCCATCATTGACATAGGTGATGCGGAACTGGTAGGGCAGATCCTTCAAAGACGCGTTGAGTTGGTCATGAAAAACGAAAATGGCGTCACCTTCGTTATAGACGGGAATGACGATATCAACCGTTTGAATCTTGGTTATGGCAGACATTTGAGTTGATGTACTCCTGACCAGAATGAGTTAATCATACCCTGTTTTTGGGTTTGAGAAGAATAAACGCAGGCTCGATTTTGGTCATAAAAGGTGGTTTCTTAATTTCCTCACGAAACTTATAAAAGAAAAAACACGACACTTAGTTTTGTCTTGAAAAACCAGGTTTCATACTTGTAATGTTTTCTAACATCAAGAATAAGAAACCTGGTTTTATGTTTACGCAAAAAAACTGCGCCCCGTGCTACTTCTTTTCTTTCACCCGCTCAATGATTTGCCGTATCGTAGCCAGGTGATAAGCCGCGTGTGGAACCAGCGCCAGCAACCCATTCAGGTAGGGTCCTTCCAGGTTTTCCTGTTTTTGGATCGCGTTACATAGGGTTTTAACTTCAGATTGCAAGGTCAGGCGCAACAAATTCCATTCAGCGCTGTCTACGCTAACCACCTGCCAGCTTTCTTTCCAGTTACTCTGATACGGATCACCCCGTAATGCCCCATTGGCATTCGCCAGACTCCAGCGCAAATGCTCGACATGTGCAGCGACGGTTGTGCCGGGATTTCCGCTCCCGTCGGCAGACATGGAAGCTTCCTCTGCTGAAAGGGGGGAAATCAAACCAAAAACACCACCGTTTGGATCATTATCATTGAACCAGGTTGGTGTATTGGCATCGGGAGGTCCCTGGTAGGCTTCCGTCAGTAAATCAACAATGGATTGGGTTAGTTCGGAAACAGGAATAGTGCTCATTCAATTTTCCTTTCATTGGGACTGGAAAATCTTAATACTGCCAGTTTTTTAGCTCGCAGCTGCATTTCTGCGCGGTTTCTTAGCGGAGCTGTTGTTTCCAATTTTTCGAATAATTGGATAGAAGCAGTTGTAATTGCATCAACAGCAGCATTAAAAGCCGCTTCATTTGCTTTGGATGGACGGTTAAAACCGCTAATTTTTCGAACAAATTGTAATGCGGCCGCACGAATATCCGCCTCTGTTGCCGGAGGATCAAAGTTAAACAGGGGTTGTATTGATCTGCACATATCCCATCCTCTTTTCAAGTCTATCGCCAGTATAAAGCAATCAGCTTTTGAGTCAAGGGGAAATAAAGAGAAAAGCCGATATTCAGCATCATAACACCCGCTTCGTTTAAATAACCCGTTTCAGGCAAACCGGCGCTTTAAGGATTAGTCGCAACTGCATAAAGACCCCAACCGTCTACCTGCGTAATCATATTTAAATAAGGTGGAATTTCAGGGATTCGTTTTAAGTTGCTAATCAAAACATATGAAATTCCCCGCTCTGTCAGCCACTCTTTATGTTTAATTTCTGTTATCGGATTAATGTTGATAAGAGTTCTGGTTTGCTTTGGTCCAAAGAATATGTAATCGAAGTCCCCACCCACCAGCATGATTCCGAGCGTTGCATCTTCCGGAACGAATTGATTCACAGCGTTTAATATATTTAAATGCCGCCTTCGGTACCCTAATGTTCTCAATTCTGTGTCGCTATAATCAGCAATCGACTTTTGGAAAGGCAAATTATCCCAAATGACATAAAGGATTTTTAGTTTGTATTCTTTGTAGATAGACCCCAGCATAGAATCGGGAGGTGCTGTAGACTGGAGTGCCTGGTATTTAATTTCAAAGAATTTCTTTCCAAGAATGGGTTTTGATTCATTCGTGAGAATCGCCGTCCAGAAAGAAATCAAAACAAACAGGCAGATCAATACCTGATACAGCTTTGAAACCGGGGTAGATTTAAAGAGATGAGTTGCCAGGGGCAGGATCAAAGCAACAGGCATTAAAAAATAGCGACCCTGAAAGGGGTCCCAACCTGGGCGTAACAATATTTCAAAAATAAGGAAAGAGACACCAAACAATACCAGCGAAAATGAAAGAAAATCTTTTTTCTTTATGAAAGCAATGATCCCTGCTAAAAAAGCAGGCAGGATTAGTAATGCTCCTCCGACACCAAACCAAGCCTGGTCTTCATTATAGTAAGGTATATCATCCAGTGAAAACCCTTTTTGTCCATCTTTCAACGCGTTAGATGATTCCATTTGAAGATCCAATGTTTTGTCCAGATAGTGGAAAAGGTTGTTTTTAAGCAGATTGCCCCTCTCTGCTATCCGGACTGGAAGCGCATCGAAATTTGTAAATTGATACAAAAAACGAAGTGGGTTGTATCTCAATTTTTCCAAAAAAGAAAATGCGCCTAATGAATCAGATTGCACGTGTTCCGGTGGTCCGAGCAGATTTCCGTAAACATGCATGTTGTTGAAATAGACATAAGATCCCATCAACAGAAAACTGACCAGGCTAATACCAATCCAACGCAGAATAACTCTGAGAGTAAGCCTTTTTGCGATCAAAAAGACAACCAAAATAATAACAAGGGCTGGCACCATCATAAAAACAGTTTGCTTGGTACCGATAGAAAGTCCCAGTCCAATTCCGGAGAAAACCAGAGAATGAAATTCCTGGTTCTTTATAAAGTTAAAAAAGAAAAATACTGTAATGGTAAATAACGCAGTTGCAACCAAATCAAATTGAGCCGTCGTTGCCTGGAAGACAACCAGTGGTAGCGTTAACCAAATTAGACTGATCAACAGAGCATATTTTCGTTTCCCATTGAGCAATCTGCAAATACCATAAATCGCCAGGCTACAAAATAGGGCTGCAAAAAATTGAACGAATCCAGCAAATTGATCCGATCTGGATGAGAGGAATGTCCAAAGCACATTTAATTGCGCATTAAATGGATATATTTTTGCAAAAACAGAATGATTGGTGAGTTGTTGAAACGACCCCTGTTGTAACCAGTAGACAACCCGTGCGAGATGGGTGTGCATGGAATCTGTGTTGTTAGGTGGCACACGCAGAATTAGAAAAGCAAGAATACCATATCCGATACTTACCAGAAACGCAAATAATCCTATCCATATATGCTTTTTTGCATAAACAGGAAAAGATTGCATCCAGGCGGTAATCGTTTTTGCATCGGTTAGAAATAAGGCTGGTTTCCCTTTTTTCCACCAAATTCCCCATAGGAATGCTGATTCCAGCACCTGTAGGATGAGAAAAAACCAAAGTTTGGAGAGAAGACCAAGAAAACCACTGATTTCCACTGCAATAACCGTCAGCCCAAACCAAACTAAATAAATCGCCAGGAAAGATTGAACCCGACTTTTAATTTGAAAAATC
>CAZPIM010000106.1:0-2370 GCA_964586385.1 uncultured Anaerolineaceae bacterium | reverse complement strand
ATCCCGGTTTTCAAAACCCATACTGGTTCTGGCTTTGCCATGTCGATTAAGTGGTTAAAATTAAGAAATTGATTACTCAACGATAGAAGACAGAATACTGGAGACAGAACCTGCTTTGATGGATAAAAAATCTGGATTCTCTAAGATTTTTTGGATCATTTTTTTCATTTGCCTTGGTAATGCGATTTTCCTCATCTCAATTCCGGGAGAAAAGCAAAACACGGTTTTGTTTGGCTTATCACTCCTGCGTATATTATTACTTGTCGTAATCCTTTCTCCAGTTTTATTGCTTCTGGCAGCACAAACTGTTTTTGTCACAGATTTCTTTCACATTCATAATCGCCAAATTGAACGAATTGGGAATGGTGTTTCTCTTTTAATCCTCTTCGCAGGTTTTTTCTTCTTTTTGATGCCATATGCTAAATTGCGTTTTGAATTCGATGCTGCCACCTGGTTGCGATTATTGCCGGTATTTATTACCTTTGTCTCCATGGCGTTGATCTGGGTGATCCGTTCTGCAGTTTCTGTAAATAAAAAAGCTGCGCCGTCTGAAACAGGTACCAATCGGGAAAGCTTTATCGATTTCACACGTGGTTTTGCCATCGTTGTGGCAATCAGCTCACATGCCTTTTTTGCCTTTGGGTACGCGAATATATTTGGCGAATCACAGTATCTTATTAAATCACTTACCCGCTTTGGTACGCCATTATTTATCATCATCACCGGTATGATGTTTGAAATCGTTTATTTAAAGCGAGCCCGGAAAATCGGGGTACCTGCAACTGCGAAAAGTTTGCTAAAGCGCGCTGCGCAGTGCTATTTTGCTTATCTCATTACAGTTTTGGTAGAGTGGTTTAATCAATTATTGAGCAACCAGGAAGCCATCTATTCCGCACTTTTTATTGGAAAATCGCTCTTTTCCGGTATTTTACAATTCTATGTTCTATTCTTAATTCTGGCGATTGGTATTATTTGGTTACGACAAAAAGCAGGCATACTTCCGCTGGTGTTTTTGCCAATTATTGTCTGGATTGGAGATTTACTTCTGGATCAAATCACCTGGCCGATCGCTAAATCTCCGCTCTCCTATTTAACGGGATTACTCTTTGGTCACCCGTCGATATCGAGTTTTAGTGTCTGGCATGCAATTACGTTTATGTCTCAAGGGATGCTGCTGGCTTATTTATTGAAACAAGCCCGTGAAAAATCGAACTGGAAAAATTTTCAGTTAGCAATTGGTGGGTTGTTTGTTTTGAATCTAATAGTGACTTTGGTTGCTGTTTATCCAGCATCCTGGCAAAATGTCGTATTCCACTTTGCCAATGATTATCGTGATAATCACCAGCTTGCCTATTACAGCATCGGGAGTATGGGGGCTCTGGTCATTTTGTGGTTATTCTGGTTAATACGCAATCAACTTAATAAACGGTTTCTTGAAATCGGCTTCTCCTCGCTTGGGAAGGACTCGTTGTGGGCTTTTGCAGTTGGAAATAGCCTGGATGCGCTTTTGCCAGTACCAAATTATCGGCTGTCAACTGTGTTCCTCTTTATGGCTGCAGTTTGGGCAGGGAGCGTGGGAATGATTTATTATAAGAATCATTTAAAGACTGCTGCAAAAAATTCACGAGAAGCTGGTAAGTTTTTAAGCTGATAAATTCTTTAGCCGATAAGTTGTTTAGCCGTTTCAGCACCTGAGCAAGTCAAAATTCAATCACAAGAATCGCATGCATTAGGCTTGCGGGAAAACGCGTGGAGGTGGTTTTTATCGGAGCAGTTTCAGTTGTGAGCTGACATTTCCAATACTTCCAACATTCTGGAATGAAGTTCAGGGTTAGCTGCCACCAGGTTGATGTACTGCGTAAGCTCCAACCGGGATCCATCCAGATGGCTGACCCTTCCCCCAGCTTCTTCCAGGATCAGGATACCTGCAGCCACATCCCAGGGGCGCAACTTATATTCCCAGTAACCGTCCAGGCGACCATTGGCGATGTAACAAACATCCAGCGCGGCAGATCCCAGGCGGCGGACAGCCTGAGCACGCAATACAAAATTGGTGAATTCTGCAATATTGGCGTGGGTTTGATGGACATCGTAAGGGAACCCGGTCACCAGCATGGCTTGCAGCAGTTCCTGAACTTGCGCGGTATGGATCGGCTGTCCGTTTAAAAAAGCACCATGTCCGAGTTCTGCGCTGAAACATTCATCCAAAATTGGATCATACACGACGCCAAGCTCAGTCTGACCGTGTCGCGAGAATGCAATTGAAACCGAAAAAATGGGCAAACCATGCACGTAGTTGGAAGTGCCATCCAACGGGTCAATATACCAGATCAGATCGGCTGTGTGTCCATTCTGGGTACCGTTTTCTTC
>CAZPIM010000105.1:6568-8468 GCA_964586385.1 uncultured Anaerolineaceae bacterium | reverse complement strand
TGGAGAATTACCATCAATTGAATGAGGAATCCTTGTCAAAAAATTCTGGAATTCTAAGGGTATTTTTAGGGAAAACAAATGATTCAGAATCATCTATGAATCAGTTGTTTCTGTTATCCGGAGATGTTACGTCTCATCCCATAGAATCCATTGTTCCGGAACTTGACGTTATCCTGCCTGCTGCCCGTGAGAAAATACCGGGTAAGGATTTCCTTTTCACGCTATTTCATTTTAATGATTTACATGGCCATTTGGTGCGTTTCCTTCCCGGTGCCGAAGACCCGGTAATTTCGCGTATGGCCTGGCAAATCAATGCAAAACGGAAATCTGTAGAAAATGATGCGAATAAAGCAGTTTTGGCATTTACTGCAGGTGATGATTGTATTGGATCCGTTTTTGATGAGTTATTAGGATCAACGCCTACCAATTTTTCGGTTCATGCCAGTTATCAGTTGTATTCTGCATTGAATATTGATGCAGCTTGTCTTGGGAACCATGATTTTGATCTCGGCTCAGCCTTGCTGGCAAAATCATTATCTGAAAATGCAAAATTTCCTGTTCTGGCGGCAAATTTAAAAGGTCATTCCTCCTTAAGTAATTTGATCTTCCCTGCAGCCATAAAAGTCGTAAAAGGGATTCGGATCGGAATCATCGGGTTGGTAACACAGGCGGAATTGAAAATCACGGAACAGGGTTTCAGCGTAACCGATCCGGTTTTTGCAGCGAATAACGTGATTAATGCGATCAAACCCTATTGTGATGTGGTGATCATCTTAAGTCATCTCGGCCTGACACTTTCCAATTCAACCATTCCAATGATCAATGTGGGAGATGTTGAATTGGCAGAAAAACTTCCGTATGGAAGTGTCCATTTAATTGTGGGCGGCCATTCGCACCATGAATTAAATATGCAAGGGTTAAGCCCGAAGAATATTGTGAATGGAATTCCGATTGTCCAAACTGGTGCACTGGGAAAATACCTTGGACAGGTGGATATAAAAGTTGGTGCTAAAAATACCGCTGTCACAAATGTCAGGTTATTATCCACCGCAAGTATTCCGGTTGATCACGAATTTGAGAATAATGAAGTTCAAATTGTTTTATCTCAAGCCCGAAACTTATTTTCAAGAAGTTTGGGTACTGTCGCCATTAATCATGAACTTGATACCGATTATGTTCGAAATTCCTTTGCCTGTGGTGAATTAGCCCTTGCTAATTTTATTACCGATGCAATTCCACAGCGTTTAAAATCTTTTGGCCAGCATGTTGATTTCGCAATGATTGATTCATCCAGTTTAAGGAAGGGTCTTAATCCGGGTAGTTCTGTTACTTTTGGGGACTGGTTCAATGTAATGCCTTTTGCAGACACCATTCGTTTGTACCAAATTACCGGGAAACAACTGTATGACCTCTTAAAAGATAACGCCAAACGGGTTGATCGCCCCAATGAACCCCATACAGAACGCGGCTTCCTCCAATTTAGCAGCCAACTGCGCTACAAGATCGCTCTGGAATCTACCAGATCCGAATCGGATGCAATTGATATCACCATCAATGATCAACCAATCACCGAGCAATTTGACAAAAAATTCATCCTGGCAGGAACAAACTTTATCCGCGAATATGCAAATAGCTGGGAAAGATTGGATGACCAGCATCAGAATTGCAGTTTTGTTGATTTACATAAAATCGAATACACCGATACCGAGATCTTCCTGCGCAGGGAAATGGTTGCCTACATTCAGGACATGGGGGGAATAACGGAAGAGACTGGTGCAATTTTGGATGGCAGGCTAGCAATTGTTGATCATTCCAACCCAAAAGTCACTACATTTCAGTTAACCCAATTTGTCGGACATGTAAGTGAACAAAAACATGCCATGGCAGGAGCTGTGGTCGC
>CAZPIM010000105.1:0-6468 GCA_964586385.1 uncultured Anaerolineaceae bacterium | reverse complement strand
CCATTGCGAACAGGCCAAAAAATTGTTGCCGCTTCAAAAATTCTTAAGGATTTTCGACCTTTTGTAAATGAACGGGTTCGGGATGATTTGGAAATGAGCATCAACTTGTTGCATGGCACAGCTTCATCTGCAATGCTTTTACTGGATAGCAATTTGAGAATTTGGTCAGATCCAAATCTTCATGCGAAATTTGAGCCGCTTTTAAATGAATTAATCGGATCAATCCGCGCTATAAATCCTGTTGATCGTATTCGTCCAATTTCGGAAACAAATTAACAGAAATGTACTTTTTATAAACACGCCAATAAACACTGCGAGGAAAGCATATGGGAACGATCTTAATTGAAAATGGCACGCTGGTCACCGTCAATCCGAAAGATGAAATTCATCATAACGGATTTATCTTTATTGATAATGACGTGATTTCGGATATAGGTACGGGTGAAGCGCCTTCAAAATACAGACATGCAGATGTTGTCCTGGATGCAAATTTAAAAGCGGTCATCCCCGGCATGGTGAATGCACATACCCATCTCTTTCAAACATTCATTCGTGGGTTGGCTGATGACAAACCATTATTGGATTGGTTGAAGACTGCAATTTGGCCGGTAGCACATGAAATGAAAGAAGAAGAAGCCTACATGGCTGCCATGGTTGGTTTGATTGAGAATATTCGTGGTGGGGCAACTTCTGTGATTGACCACCAGTATATTCATGCTGATCCACAAAATGATGATGGTGTCTGTCAAGCTGCCGATGAGATTGGCTTGCGTTTTTTACTTGCCCGTGGTTGGGCGGACATGGACTACCACCCGACCTTGATGGAAACCCCGGAACGAATCAAAGCAGAAACCACTCGTTTGCGGGATAAATGGGAATTGTCCGGGCGCGGCCGTACCAGAGTTGAATTTGGTCCGCTGATCCCCTGGGGATGCTCAGATGAAACGATGTTAAGCACCCACAACATGAGTTGTAAATGGGGATCCGGTACGCATATTCATGTTGCTGAAACAAACACCGAAGTAGAAATGAACCTGGCTTTGCGGGGAAAACGCCATATTGAATGGTTAGCAGATTTAGGTGTTTTAGGACCGGATGTGCAATTAGTGCATAGTGTTTGGCTTTCTGATCATGAACTGGATTTAATCGAAAAATATCAGGCTGTTGTGGTCCATTGCCCGGTTAGCAATATGTATTTGGCATCTGGTGTAGCGAGAGTGCCAGAAATGCTGGCAAAAGGCATTCGCGTGGCTTTGGCAACCGATGGTCCCGGTAGTAATAACAATCAGGACATGATGGCTGTGCTCAAAACAACGGCTTTGTTACATAAAGTAAATACCTTGAATGCAATGGTTCTATTACCTGAAGACGTGTTAAGAATGGCTTGCAATGGCGGGTCTCATGCTTTTGGTTTACCCGGGAAAATTGGTTCACTGGAAATTGGCAAGAAGGCAGATATTGTAATGTTGGATTTGGACACCCCCATGGCGATGCCAGTCCATCGCGTTCCCTCTGCATTAATTTATAACTTGAGCACCCGGGATGTGGATACGGTCATCGTAGATGGCAAGATACTGATGAGAAATAAAGAAATTCTGGTCGTTGATGAAAAAGCAATTCTTGCCCGAGCCAGAAAAGTTTGCGAGAAATTATTTGTTCGAGCAGGCGTGAAAGTGGATTGAGAATGGAACGAAAATGCTAGATGTTTTAATGGGTATCGATGTTGGCACAACCTCAACCAAAGTTGTTATATTTGACGCATTGGGGAATGAAATTGCCAAATCATCTTCCCACCCATACCAGAATTTCACTCCAAAACCCGGCTGGGTTGAACAAAACCCGGAAGAAATCTGGCAGGCATTAATCTCCACCATGCGGAATGCCATTGCGAACACTCCCATAAAAGTGCGTATTTTGTCGATTTGCATGGCAGTTCAAAGCGGTTCTGTACTTCCTGCAAATTCGGATGGCGAACCGGTGTATCCATTAATTACCTGGTTAGACGGCAGAGCCGAAGATTTGGTCAATGAATGGAAAGCGAATGGAATTCAGAGCTGGGTTAAGCCTTTAAGTGGCTGGTCACTTTATCCAAGTTTATGTCTGCCAACCATTGCCTGGTTGATGAAAAACAACCCGGATGTTGCGCATGCAGCAAAAATTTATTTTTCATTAAATGATTTTCTGTCTTTTCGACTGACAGGTAAGATGATCACGAACCCTTCCAATGCAGGTGGAATGCAACTTTTGAATATCCGGTCTGCCAAATGGAGCGATGATTTATGTTCGCTTGCTGGAATCACGCAGGAAAATCTTTCGGAAATTCTGCCATCCGGCGAGGTGATTGGTGATCTTTTACCGGAAATCTGTTCAGCAATCGGATTAAATCAGGGTACACCGTTGGTAAATGGTGGCCACGATCAGGTTTGCACTGCGTTAGGGTTAGGTATCATCGACCCGGGAAAAATTTTGTTAGCCTGCGGTACTGCCTGGGTTTATACAGGCGTGTTGTCGTCATCTGATATGTCGACTTTACCCTCTACCCTTGATTTGAACTTTCATGCTATGCCAGATCGCTGGACACTTTCACAATCACTGGGTGGTTTGGGAGCATCCTTCGAGTGGTGGTTCCAAAAAACGTACGCGAATGAATACAAAAATGAATCTCGTATCGAAGCATTTAAAAATTTAAATACTGAATTAGCGATGACCGATTTGAATTCAGATTTGTTTTTTCTTCCAATGACAGGTGGGCACAATGATCCTGCCACAACACGGCCAGGAGGGTTTTGGGGATTACAGCTAGGGCATTCAAGAGCCGATTTGGCGCGAGCAGTGATGGAGGGTGCCGGCTACGAATTGCGTTGGGCACTTGAACCTGTCATTAAGACAGGTATTCCAGTTGATAAATTGTGGATGGTCGGCGGAGCTTCAAAAAGTGGTACGTGGCCATCTGTTTTATCCAATATTACAGGAATTCCAATTTATATCCCGGATTATGATAACTGGCCAGCGCTCGGTGCAGCAATTTTGGCAGGTTCTGGTATCCATTTATATACGGATGTTCAGGTTGGTTTGAAAGCATTTGCAAAAACCGAAACCTCATGTCTGCCTGATCAAAGCGTTAAAACCAAATATGATCAAAGCTATTTGGAATATCAAAGAATTCAGAAATTGTTCAATTACTAAAATTGATTATTTCTTCATTAATAAAAAAATGAAAATATATAAAGGAGAGGTGTAAAAATTACAAATATGGAAAAACCAGTTGTAGCAGTAACAATAGGTCAGGTTCACTATAAGCGAATGTTTAGCCAACAGGCTTGGGATGAACTTTCTTCATTCGCAAATGTTATTCATCATCAAGGGCAAGACCCAGCAAATAAGCAGGAATTGATGGAATTACTACAAAATGCTGATGCCTGCATTACCAGTTGGGATGTGGCGAGTTTGGATGCCGATGTGGTAGCCGCAGCACCAAAATTGAAAGCCATGGCGCATATGGGCAGCAGTGTAAAAAGATTTGTTTCCGACGCGTTTTTCCAACGGGGAATTCATCTGACAAGTGCCGGAATTGCACTGGCAAAAAGTGTGGCTGAAACCACTTTGGGATTGATGATCGTCGGGCAAAAAAGGATCTGGCCTTTAGGTCAACATGTACGCGAAGGAGGCTGGAGAAATTCACCAGCCTGGGACAAATGGTTCTCACGGGAACTCTATCGCAAAAATGTTGGCATTATTGGTGCCAGTAATGTTGGGCGGCACGTTATTGAACTGTTGAAGCCATTTGGTCCAAAAGTCCTGTTATATGATCCTTTTGTCAACGAAGAAGGCGCAAAATCCCTGGGAGTTGAAAAAGTTGAACTTGATGATTTATTAAGAAGATCAGATGTAGTTTCAATTCATGCTCCAGCTAATAAGAGTACATACCAATTGCTGAATGCCAAAGGTTTGGCTTTAATGAAGGATGATGCATTGATCATCAACACCGGTCGCGGCACGCTGATAGAAGAATCAGCTCTGATTGAAGAATTAAGCAAGGGTCGTTTCTTTGCCTTTTTGGATGTCACAGATCCGGAACCTCCGTCAATGGATAGTCCATTAAGAACACTGGATAATGTTGTAATTACGCCACATATTGCTGGTTGTATTGAAAATTGTAATCAAATGGGCGAATTAGCAGTTGAAGAAATCCGCCGATTTTTTGCTGGTGAACCTGCTGTTTACCAGATCACACCTGAAATGTTCGAGAGGATATCATAATATGGTAGAAAGACGTTTGAACCACATTTTTCGTCCGGATGGACGAGCATTTATTGTTGCCTTTGATCATGGCATGATCGATGGTCCCGCAAAAGGAATGGAACAACCTGCAGAAACGTTGAAAAAGATTGCAAAAGGAGGTGCGGATGCTATCCTGACTTCTTATGGCACTGCACTTAGATTTGCAAAAGAAATTGAACCGCTTGGATTGATATTGCGTTTAGATGGTGGCGGGACAAAATTAGGTAAAATGGGACCAGGTTCTCAGTTTTACTCCATCGAGGATGCCATTCGTATTGGTGCAGATGCTGTTGCCGTATCAGCATTTCCTGGCGCTCCCGAGGAAGAAGATTCTCTAAGAACTCTGGCAAAAGTTATTGGAGATGCGCATAAGTGGGGAATTCCCGTCATGGGTGAAATGGTACCCGGAGGGTTTGACAGCCCTGATCACATGCGCTCTGCAGAAAGCATCTCAATTGCTGCTCGTATCGGTGCTGAACTGGGATCTGATTGGGTAAAAATTCCCCATGCGGATCCATTCGAAGATGTAACATCCACTTGTTATGTACCGGCAGTGATTTTGGGCGGGGCAAAAAAGGGAAGTGAACGCGGTATGTTGGAAAAAATCCGCAGTGCTTTAGATGTAGGTGCAAAAGGCGTCGCAATCGGAAGAAATATTTTCCAGGCGGATGATCCTCAAGCGATGACTGCAGCAGTAGCTGCTTTAATTCATGAAAACGTTTCTGTTGATGAAGCAATGAAAATTCTAAATGGATAATTGATTAAAGAGGTGAGATCATGAGAAGATTTGAAAAAAAAGTCGTTTTAATTACTGGTGCAGCAAATGGAATTGGTAAAGCTTGTGCAGAACGCTTTGCAAAAGAAGGCGCATTCGTGGCTTGTCTGGATGTGACTGATCAAAGTAACGAAGCCGCAGCCCAGGAATGTCGTGATATGGGAACAGAGGCAATCGCATTGCATTGCGATGTTACAAATAAAGATGAGATTCAACAGATAGTTGATACTGTCATGAAAAAATGGGGTCGGATCGATGTTTTAGTAGGTTCTGCTGGGATTTACACAGGAGCGCCTTTAACTGAGGTTGCATTAAAAACATGGCAAAGAACAATTGATATCAATTTGACTGGCGTTTTTCTGACCTGTCAGGCAGTTGTACCAATCATGATGGCACAAAAATCCGGAAGTATTATCAATATCTCATCCATGGCAGGTAAAACAAGCTGGCCTGCGTCAGCAGAATATTCCGCATCCAAAAGTGGTGTTATCGGTCTGACCCGATCGGTAGCGATGGAATTAGCTCCTTTTGGTGCAACCGCAAACGCAGTTTGCCCCGGCAATACCTTAACCGATATGGTACGCAGCGTAGCCGGGAAAGTAGGCGCAATGGATGGAAAAACAGGTGAGGAATGGCTGCAGATGCGTGCCAATGATTGTCCAATGAAACGTCTGGCTGAACCCTGGGAAATGGCTGGTGTAGTAGCCTTTTTAGCTTCTGATGATTCTCGCTATCTGACCGGACAGGCAATCGAGGTCGATGGCGGATTGATTATGTCATAGGGAACATTTAACAATTTTGATATTTTTCCAGTTTTCAGGTCAAATTCAATGAAATAACTCAAATGATGTACAGCTTGATGGTAAAATAACCATAGCCAAAAAGCTGTACATCAAAGAACATCAAAAAGCCAGGGGTTTTTTATGAACATCGGAAAAAAAGTAAACGAGAGAAGAAAAGAAATAGGTTTAAGCCTGCGTGAGTTAGGTGATCTTTCAGGTTTGACAGCGGGATTCCTAAGTCAAATTGAAAATGATCAGGTCTCACCTTCTTTAAATTCTTTGCAAAGCATCGCTTCCGCTCTTAAAGTTCCAATGTTTTACTTAATTAACAATACGCCTGGTGGCATGGTTGTTAGAGCAAAAGAACGGTCAAAAGTATATTTCCCTGAAACAAAGATGGGATATGATTTGCTTACCCCGGATTTTTCAAGGCAAATGATGGCGATTATGATCCGGATGGAACCATTTTCAAAACGTATCGCCATGCCATTAGCTAAGTCTACGGAGCAATGGATGCATATTCTTTCGGGAAAAATGCAAATTACTGTTGGGGAAGAACAATATCAATTGGAACCCGGTGACACGATTTATTTTGACGGAGACTTATTATCTGAATTCGGGTCAACCAGC
>CAZPIM010000104.1:0-8519 GCA_964586385.1 uncultured Anaerolineaceae bacterium | reverse complement strand
GGTCCAGGTTATTCGTCCCGACCACCTGACGGGAAAACTTATTCATCAAATAATGTTCTTCATTGGTGCATTTTGCGGAAGTCAGCACACCGTTACTATCAGAACCGAAGGAATCTCGAATATCCGTAATTTTCCTGGCGGTTATAGTTAATGCGGTATCCCAATCTACTTCAACCCATTTGCCACGATCTGCTCCTTTGGGGCGGGGGGTGCCGTTGAGTAAATAATCACGTACCATGGGTTTAGAAAGACGATCATTATGGTGAACAAAATCGTAGCCATAACGACCCTTCACGCACAAGCGCATGCCATTAACCGCACCTTCCGAAGTGGATGTAACACGGATTACTTTATCATCTTTAACATTCAGGTCAATTGTGCAACCAACACCACAATAAGTACAAATCGATTGGACAACGCTATCTGGTTTACCTGCACCGATTGAGAGTTTATTTTCAAGTGCACCTGTAGGACAATAAGCTACACAAGCACCACAAGATTCACAACGAGCCTCCAGCATAGGCTCATCCAATCCAGCAACAACTTTCGTGTCGTATCCTCTTTCGGAAAGACCCCAAACAAATCTGCCTTGAACCTCTGCACAAGCTCGAACACAGCGACCGCATAAAATGCATTTATTCATATCAATATAAATAAATGGATTGGGATCTGCATTAATTTCGTAACGAGGATTTTTCGCAGATGCTTCAGCAACATTCAAGCCATAAAAATTAGCCCATTGGACTAATTCGTTTTCATGGCCATCTGCTGCGTTGTCTCCACGGTCATAATAAGCAGACAGCAATAATTTAAGAACCGATCGACGTGATTCAGCTAACTTTGGAGTTTCTGTTTGAACTACCATACCTTCTGTTACAGGCAATGTGCAGGAAATCATAGGCAGACGAGCCCCTTGGACTTCCACAATACATAGCCGACAACCGCCATAAGGTGAAAGGTCTTTGTGGTAGCACAAAGTTGGAATCGTAATTCCAGCCTGTTGGGCAGCTTCTAGAACCGTTCTACCATTTGGAACTTCAACTTCTTGTCCATTAATAGTGAATTTTGGCATAATTTTATCCTCTTATTTATTTAGTCGCTTTATTTCCACGCAGGAACCCAAACCAGTACACGATCCCAACCATTAAAGCACCACCGATTATGTTTCCGATTGTCACAGGAAGAAGATTTCCAATAAAGAAATTACCTAATGTTAAATTTGGAAAATTTTCGGCTGTCTTTCCAATCGATTCAAAAAATGTAGGTGAGCCCCAGTTCTTAATCAAGAGAGCTAAGGGGATAAAATACATATTTGCGATGCTGTGTTCAAATCCAGCTGCCACGAAGGCTGAAATTGGAGGGATAATTGCGAGAATCTTATCTGTTACTGAACGAGCCGAGTAACACATCCACACTGCCATACAAACGAGGGCGTTACACATAATTCCCAAAGCTATTGCTTGTATAAAACCAAGACCGCTTTTTGCCTCGCCAATATTGAGCGCATTAAGACCTATGGAACCATTACCAAACAAGTATTGTTTTGATAAGAACATAATCAATGCAGTTAAGATCGAACCAATAAAATTTCCAAGGTAAACGATACCCCAGTTTCGCAGTAGGTTCTTTAAATTAACTTTTTTATCCATAAAAGCCATAACAATGAGGTTGTTACCCGTGAAAAGCTCCGCGCCACCAACGACTACCAGGATAAGACCTAAAGAAAAAGTAAGCCCTTTGAGCAGACTAATAACGCCGTATGGTAAAGCTGTTGCAAATGAAGTCGCGCCAGTCGGATCCTTAATTGCAATTGAACCAGCACTGACTGTAGTTGCAAAAATTGCGCCTACCCCAATAAACGCACCGGCCAGAATGGCGAGCAATAATGTGTTAGAGAATGGCAATTTAGCCTTTTTAATTCCGATTGCTTCAGCTTTCGCTGCCATTTCGGCGGGTACCAGTGCATCAAAATTGAATTCTGCAGACATTGTATATTTTCCTCACTTATGAATTGGATTTTGGTTGTTTTTGTTTTTGACTTGCAATTTATCTAATTTCACAAATACCAGCCGGGCAAACCTTCAGGCGGATATGCGCTTCAACTTCAGCACGAAAATAATTCAGTACATCCCGTACAGGAGTACCTGCAGTTTGTCCTAGCCCGCAATTTGAGAGCTCGTACAAGCTGTCTGTTAATTGTTGGAGTTCTGATAATTCTTCAATTTTTCCATTTCCACTCGAAATTGACTCTAATAATTCAGAAACACGCTGCGTTCCAAGCCGACATGGGGTGCATTTGCCACAGCTTTCATTTCTAAAGAATTTCAACAGGACTTTTGCTAGATCAACCACACAATTGTTGTCATCACAAATCAATAAGGCACCCGAACCAAGAGCAACACCAGCTTTTTGAAACGAATCAAAATCCATCGGTGTGTCCTGTAAACTTGAGGGAATTATTGATCCGCTCGAACCACCGGTTTGTGCCATTTTAAATACAGCGTTGTTTTTCATGCCTTTTGCATAAATTGCGATCACTTCCCGTAACGTAATACCCATTGGTACTTCAATCAATCCGGTAACATTTACATTTCCTAAAATTGTGTAGACTTTGGTACCTGGGCTGGATGGAGTCCCAAAACTTCGAAACCATTGAGCACCATTTCGAATTATTGCAGGTATATTCGCGAGTGTCTCGACATTGTTGATTAATGTTGGCTTTCCATACAATCCTTCTGTTGTCGGGTAAGGTGGGCGAGATCTGGGAACTCCCCTTCTTCCTTCAATCGATTCTAGTAAGGCAGTCTCTTCACCACAAATATATGCTCCTGCGCCACTATGAATGTGCAATTCAAAGTTAAAATTGCTCCCGAATATATTTTTCCCCAGTAAACCTATTTCATGTGCCTGATCGATTGCAATTTTCAAGCGCTCCTGTGCCAGGGTGTATTCACCTCTAACATAGATATATCCTTCATCAGCACCCACGGCATATCCGGCAATCATCATAGCTTCTAATATGCTGTGAGGATCACCTTCAAGGATCAAACGGTCTTTGAAGGTTCCCGGTTCAGATTCATCCGCATTGCAAACTATGTACTTTTTGTCATTTTTTACAGCTTCGACAAAACCCCATTTTGTTCCGGTTGGAAACCCTGCACCTCCACGACCACGTAAACCTGAGCCTTTGATTTCAGCAATAACATCCTTAGGAGTCATTTCAGATAGGACTTTTCCAAGTGCCTGGTAACCTTCGTGAAGAAAATAATCTTCAATATTTGTTGGATCAATAATCCCAGCTCTTTGCAAGACGATTCTTTGTTCAGCCGGCATGGTTCCCTTTCGAGCATTTACCCACGCGATTTTGCCGGTTAACTCCTTTGCAGATGCTTCAAACTCCGTCGCAATTCTACCTTTATAAAGGTGTTCTTCGACCAGGTGATGAACATTTTCTTCTTTAACTGGTCCGTAAATTACTGCTTCTGGATAAACAATCACGATTGGCAAGGCATCGTGCCTACCTACGTCACCGACCTGAGTAATGCTGATTTCTTCTGTAAGATCAAATAAAGCAATTTCACTTTGAAGCTTTTCAAAGACTGATTGGGCACCACGCTCCAAACTTATTGGATCACTAGATACTAAAACCATTGAACGAATACATTTCATAAAGCTCTCCTCAGTCAGTGTATTTTTTTAAGATATCTGTGATTTGTTCGGGTTTAACATTCCCATAGACATCGTCATCGATTGCGATAACCGGACCAACCCCACATAAGCCTAAACAACTCGTGGTGATGAGTGTCCATTTTCCATCAGGCGAAGTCTCTCCAGAATTCAAATCCAATTCGGATTTAAGTGCCTGCCATACTTCTCTTCCACCAACAACATGACAAGGAGCACTTTCACAAAACTGAATGACATGTTTTCCCCGAGGTTTTGTCGAAAACATATGATAAAAACTAGCAACCGAGAAAAGCGAAGATTTTGGAGATTTTAGACGATGGCTGATCTCTTCCAGCGCTGCATCCGGTAAGTATCCAAGAGATTTGTTCACATCATTAAGTATTGGAATTAATTCATCTCTAGTCTCACCATGCAATTTCACAGCCTGGTCGACTGCTTCAAATATTTTCTTGCTAACCTCTTTGTCCATTGGCTTGTACTTCTCCTTGTTTTTTTTGATGGAAAACGTCACCTAATAAGTATTTTGAAAAGAGATATCGTTTTTAGTCATTCAAAAGCCTAGTTCAATTTTTCTAAGTTACGAAGTTAATATTTCCAATAAACTACACAACTTCAATCGCATTAAAATTGCAAACCTGAACACAAATACCACACCGGACACAAACATCTGAATTAATGAAGTGTGGTGATCTTCTTTCTCCTGAAATCGCTTCAACTGGGCAATTACGGGCACATACAGTACACCCAGTGCAAACCGAACTCAGAATTTGAAAACGTATCAATGCTTTACAGACCTTGGCAGGACATCTTTTTTCATAAATGTGCGCTTCATATTCATCACGGAAATGCCGTAATGTACTCACTACCGGATTGGGTGCACCCTGGCCAAGACCACAAAGTGAATTCGTACTCACTACAGAACAGAGATTTTCCAGCAATTCAATATCTCCATCCTGTCCTTCACCCCCACAAATTCTCTCTAAAATTTCAAGAATTCTTTTTGTTCCTACACGGCAAGGTGTACATTTACCACAACTTTCATCCTGAGTAAAATCCATGAAATAGCGTGCAATGTCTACCATGCATGTTTCTTCATCCATCACGATCATTCCACCAGAACCCATCATGGAACCAGCCTTCACGAGGGATTCATAATCCACCGACAAGTCCAAATCAGCCGCCGGGAGACAACCTCCCATTGGACCACCAGTTTGGACAGCTTTAAATTGTTTGTTATTTTTTATCCCCATTCCTACATCATAAATAATTTCTCTCAGTGTGATGCCAAGGGGTACTTCGATGAGACCGGTATGATTAATATCGCCAGCTAATGCAAAAGTTTTAGTGCCTTTACTTTTTTCTGTTCCAAAACTTGCAAACCATTCAGGTCCTTTGAGAATAATTTGGGGAACATTTGCATAAGTTTCGACATTATTAATATTTGTGGGTTTACCCCATAAACCTTTGACTGCCGGGAAAGGTGGGCGGGGTCTTGGTTCACCTCTTTTACCTTCGATGGAATTCATAAGAGCAGTTTCTTCACCACACACGAATGCCCCTGCCCCCATTCTTACTTCCAGGTCAAAAGAGAAACCGGAATTTAATATATTTTCCCCTAATAACCCCAAAGATTTCGCTTGTTTGATAGCGAGATTTAGTGTTTGAACTGCAATCGGGTATTCTGCACGGCAGTAAATATATCCATACCTTGCTCCAATTGTATAGGCAGCAATTGCCATACCTTCAATTACGGAATGAGGATCAGATTCTAAAACCCGACGATTCATAAACGCTCCCGGGTCACCCTCATCAGCATTACATCCAACATATTTTATATCCGAAACAGCACTTCTCGCGAATTGCCATTTTAAATGCGCCGGGAATCCTGCTCCGCCTCGACCACGAAGCTGAGATCTTTTCATAATATCCAGGACATCTTCCGGGGATAATTCTGTTAAAACTTTTGCAAGTGCCATGTAACCATCTTGGGCTATGTAATCTTCAATATTTTCCGGATCGATGATACCGCAATTTCTTAATACAATTCTAACTTCCTTGGCTGTTGGGGCAGATAGTTCTTCATCAGCAGTCTTTTTTAATTCTGCTATAAATTTACTGACAACTCTCCCTTTTAGAAAATGCTCTTCAACAAGAAATGGAATATCATCGGCTGTTAATCCTGAATAATGCACACCTTCCGGGTATACCATTAATTCTGGACCTTCTGCACATCCCCCAATCCGCGAAGTTTCTAATACTTGTACTTCATCAATCAAACCTGTAGCAACCAACTCATCGTTAAGCGCGTCCATAACCTGATGTGCCCCTTTAGCGAGACACTCCGGATCGACACAAACAAGAACATGAGATCGAAAATATTTCATATCAATTACCTGCTTCCATTAAAGTTGTAAAGTTGTTTATTTATAAAGTAATGGAATATTCCTTGACTACAACTCCTCCAATTATGTGATCCTGGATGATTTTTGCAGCTTTTTCAGAATTAATCTTCCCATACGTGATTTTTTCACCATCCCCAATCTGTACTTGAACAATGGGTTCCATTTCACAAAGTCCGATACAACCGGTTTGTGTTACTGATATTCCGGATAAACCTTCGCTTTGAATTTTGTCTAAAATAGCTTTCATTGTGTCACGAGCACCGGCAGCAATGCCACAGGTCCCCATTCCAACTATGATTTGTTTTTGACCGGAAGCACTTTTTACTTCTCTTTTTCTTAATGCTTCTTCACGAATTTTTTTTAAATCTTCTAAACTATTAATTGTGGGCATTTTTAGCTCCTCTTAAATGATGAAATTAATATTCAAATTCTGGATGTATTTCAAAATAACCTGTTTCGATTTCCTGTTTGATATAAGAAAGAATGGAAGGCTCTGTTAAAGGAAGATCAATCAATTCCTGTTTAATCAAATGGTCATCAAAGACATGCTCCAACTCGTTGACTGAATAAATAAAAATAAAATTAATCTTTGGATTACTTACAACTAATTGCAAAATGGTTTCTGGTAAATCCCCCATTGGCATGCGATCAATATGGCTACGTTTGAATTCTACTGTGACCTTTGTGCCTAATCCAATCTGAGACTCAATTGATAAAAATCCTTCACAGATTTCTGCAGCTGCTTTCAATAAAGGAATCCCCAGTCCAACCTTACGTGTCGTACGCGATGTGACAAATGGATCGATGATTTTTTGCACCATTTCTGCAGACATTCCGATTCCATTATCGGTGATACAAATCCTCAATCGATCATTAACGATATCCTCGATGACCGCAATCGTTATTTGAGTCGAGGATGCACTAATGCTATTTTCAGCTATATCAAGGATGTGTAAAGAAAGTTCTTTCAATCTAAATTCCGTTTATTACTGAATTTTTTTTGTAATTTGTGAAATTTTTGTCGGTTTTACTCTGCCAAGTACTTCTTCATCAACCACTACAACTGGAGCCTGACTGCAAGCACCAACACACCGGCATATTTCCAATGTTATGTTCCCATCCGCTGTAGTTTGACCAATGTCGATTCCGAGAATTTGTTTTGCTTTTTCAATTAATTGTGGTACACCGCCAACATAACAAGCAGTTCCCATGCAAAATTTGATGGTGTGTTTACCACGTGGCTTAGTTGTAAAAAATGAATAAAATGTCACAACACCATGAACCGTCGATACCGGAACGTCTAATTGATCAGCGATATAAGCTTGTAACGATTCAGAAATAAAACCAATGCGATTTTGTAATTCACCTAGAACAACCATAGTTGATCCAGGTTTGTTTTTGTTTTCTTGAATAATTTGATCAATTATTGTTCTTTGTTCAGGGATCATTAAGGGGTCGTTAGCAGGTATGTTTTTTAGAAAATTCACCATTTCTGGGGCTCCAATTTATAAGAAATTTGCTTGTTTAAATTTATTCCTTTTTAAGTTTACCCTTGCAATTTTGTTTTCATAATTACCAAAAGTCACAAAAGAGATAGGAACAATGGTTCGATTGTAAAATATTTCACGAATGAAGTATAAAAAAATTCCTGTATCGTTTTCGCTTTTTATGCCTGGACTTGAAACGATCTTCCTTCTTTGCCCTGTAGTGCTAGTTTAATTTCCTGTATTGTTGGCTCTTTCATTGAAAAGTAGGTTGATCCAAGGAATTCAGATAAACGATGGACGTCGCCATTTTGAATGATCGGGTACTTATTAATCTGCGGGAACTGATTTTTAGCCTTTTCAGGTGTGATATGACGCGAAACTTCTAAAGCAATAATCGGGATTTCCTCCGGGACAAACCCCAAAATCTCAATCAAACCATTCGCCTTTCGATTTACATGAGCGGGAATTATGATTCCTTTTAATTCTTCGACAATTCCCCATAGATGATCAATTGAGAGATTTGTTGATGTGAGTAAAAGTTGTGTTTCTGTTCGAATCAGATTACCAGTTTCATCCACAACCAATTGATAACCAAAAAAATCTTCTTTATTTTTTAAAGATGGTAGATGTTTATTAACGATCTCCTGCAACTTTTCTACTTGATTAATTGTATCAAAAAGACATAGAACATGGACTTCTTCTTTGGTTTGTAATTCCATTCCCGGCAGAACAATTAATCCGGAATTTTCAGAAGCTTTGATCACAGCCGCCACATTGTAACTTGCGTTATGATCTGTGATAGCAATTAATTGAATTCCTTTCGTTAATGCTTCTTCAACGATTAATGGAGGAATCATTTCAATTTCTGCACAGGGTGAAAGAACTGTATGGACATGCAAATCTGATCGAAATACTGGAAGACTCAAAGCTAATCTTCGCTCCG
>CAZPIM010000103.1:3285-8707 GCA_964586385.1 uncultured Anaerolineaceae bacterium | reverse complement strand
GCTCCACCTTTGCCAAGATTTTTCTCGGACAAAATCAAATAATGGATAGTATGTTTTCGAAATTCACTCAATAAAAAATCTTGTACTTCTTCACAACTGCCATTATCAAAAACCATCAAGTCAAAAGTCTGTTTTTGCTCAAAATGCACACTTTGCAGACATGCTTTTAAAACATCCAGCGCTTCGGCGTAAAATCCTTGTTGGTAAGGTATGTAATTTAATACCGCAACTGTTATGTTGGCTGGTTTGGATACATTATTCACAAATTTTGCTGGGTTTTGACCTATACGCATATTTTCTCCGAACTCTTAGACATTTTCAGATCCCTTGTTTTGTTTTAACCATTTTCTAAGCTCAGTATATGCTTTTTGGGGATGAAAAATACAATAGAAAATCTGGGCAAGGAGCATCGACTTCAGAAAAACCAGAGGAAAAATTTCTATTTCCCGTATCATTTTTTTCCAACTCAATGGATATCTCCTGATAACTCCAAACCTAAATTCATAATTTACATCCAGAAGCGAGAAAATTGTTCTCTTTCCACCAGCAATTTTCACATTATCAGCGGTCTCAGGTAAACGGTAATGTGATTGTCCACCAGGTAAATGTGAATAATCATGATTTTGATGGATGATAAAAATCGACGGAGTTGCATCAATGACTTTCCATTTATTCCTTCTGGCTTGATAGAACATCCAATTATCCCATCCGGCACGTCCCACTGCAAAATCCGGAATTTCAATAAAAGTCTCTCGTGGATAAATAAAATAGTCACTCCCTCCCCGGGAATGTAGTTTTCCGGTTTGATCACATATTTCTTTGATTTTTTTGGTCCATTCACCATCGAATTCAATTTGATATGGGATATCAAGATCATGTCTTTGACCAACTACCAGGAACTTTGATGCCTGAGAAAGAATTTTTTGTGCTGATGTCAAAAAATCATCAAATAATAAAATATCAGCATTAATATAAGCCAATAGAGGACTGTTATTTTGCCTACGCCCAATATTGAATATTGATGAAATTAATGGTGTTCCCAGCCGATTTCTTTTTACGTCCGCAACAAAAATTGAGCCTGTTTCTTTTGCAGCCTGGTGAATACCTGATTCATCACCGATTAATACGATGGCTACTTCCTCACCTAATGCTTTCCAGGAACGAATCGCATTCATTTGTATGTCAATAATATGAGGATCAACAAATGGCTTTGGAGCAGTAAAAATCGTGAGTTTTGGCTCCATCACATCGTTTTTCCTTTCTTGCTGGAATTTCTTTCATCAATCATTTCAACCGATTTTGTAATAACTTCCTGATTAATCAATTCGATTTCCGGATTTTGGTTCACAAAACTTAAGACATCCTGCCAGGAATAATTTATGTAAGGATGAAAATGCTCGATTATTTTTTCCACCAATAAAAGATCCTGTGTAGTATCAACTGTCCAGCGCTTATTGCCGTAATCCGGATCATGCTGAAGCAATAATGTTTTGAATCTTTCCGGTTGGACATAAAGGTATGGCATGACGTGTTCTCGTTCGTATGTGAGATTTGATTCTTTCCAGGCTTTTTCCAGTGCATCGAATGTACACACTTCAATATCCAAACCAATTGGAAAACTTCTTTTCCAGGGAGGAGGTAATCTGTTTGCAGCAAAATCTACATTTTGTTCCATGAAAGATAGGATTACTTCATCAATCATTTGGGGATCAATCATTGGGCAATCTGCAGTAATCCTGACAATGATGTCACATTGATGGGTTTTAGCCGTTTGATAATACCGGTCCAGAACATCAAATTGACTTCCCCTGAAATACAACATTCTGTTTTCATCACAGAACTGTGCAATCCTGTCGTCAGCAGGATCGTCCGTCGTTGCAACAACGATTTCATTCACCAAATTAGATTGACTTATTCGTTCAAATACATGCGCAAGCATTGACTTCCCAGCGATGTTAATTAAAACTTTTCCAGGTAATCGGCTTGATCCCATGCGTGCTTGAATAATTGCAACAATTTTTATATTAATTCTTTTCATAACTTATATTTGTGGCACACGTCCACAAGCCCTACCCTCAGCCCTTCACTTTTTTTCTGGCTAGTTTGTAAGAAAACAATAATTTTTTAAAATTTTCATTCCAATTCGCTTTTTGTTCTGCCTGAGATCGTGCATTCAGCTTTATTTTCTGTAGGTCATAACGTCGATCATATATCTGTAATATTTTTTCCTTAAGATCTAGAATATTGCTATCCTTAAAAAGCCATCCATTCTCTTCAGGAATTATCCACTCTTTGTTTCCGGGAATATCCGATACCAAAGAAGGGAGACCACAACCCAAAGCTTCCATTAAAGAAACGGATGACCCATCACTATGTGATGCACTAATATAAAGGTCTGATGATTGATAGTAATTTGGTAAATCCTTCTGAGAAACTTGCCCACCAAAGAACACTTTTTCCGAAATACCAGCCTTTTCTATTAATGTGCGAATAATACTGGCTTGTGATCCATTTCCTAATAAAAATAATCGTAGATCTGGTTGTTCCTTTGCTGCAAGTGAAAAAGCATTTACGAGAACATCTACTCCATAAATTGGTTCCCATGAACGCAAGGAAAGAATAATGAAATTCTTCTCCCATCCTCTTCGTTCTCTCATTGATTCGGTGTTACTTGGTGTAAATTGATTTAAATCAATACCCCACGGGAATTGGACAAAGTTGCTAGATTGGAAACCAAATTCCTGAGCCTTTTCCAGGACAGCATTACAATCACCCAGCAATAAAGAAGATCGATTGAGAGAGAATTTTGTTACCCATTTCATAAATGAGTTTTTTTGGCTATCTACCAGCATATCTGATCCCCATGACATGGTTACCAAGGGTCTGAAACCAGTTAAGGAAGCGATAAAAGCACAACTTTGCACTGGTCCGGCATGAATAATGTCAGGATTGATATCCTTTATGATTTTTTGTAATTCGCGTACATACGAAAGGATATTCTTATAAGAAAATTCTTCTTTGAAATTTTTCCAATTTTTAATGATAATTTTTTCCGGAATAGCACGATCCTCACGCTGAGGAGTCTTTCTCTCTAAGCGCAGATACCAAATTTGATGATCAGTTTCTGCCAAAGAAGACAAAAACCGGTAATCATGCGGTGTGTAATCGCGACTAAAATACAAAATACGCATCTATTCCTCTTGAGATCAGGATTGACCTAAATCGGTCCATCGAATTTCTTTTCCCTTTGGGAGATCCGATAATAATTTCGTACCAATAACAAAAGGTATCTCATGCGGTTTAATTGCTCCGATTGTGGCAGGACGCAACACATCCAATAGTTCTCGTGTGATTATTTCGCCACGTTTTAAATCGCGCGCGGCACGTAAACATCTTCTTTGAATAACAACCGTTTCTTTTTCATTCTCAGCCACAACTTTATCTGCTGAGCCCAATGCAGCTTCCAATTCTCTGGTACGCTTTACCATCTCTTCCCAGGATGCGGGATTCATAGCAAATGGATGGTCTGGCCCCTCACGAAAGTTATCATCAGTAAAATGTTTTTCTATGACGCGAGCGCCTAATGTTACAGCACCAAGAATGGTCGCATGTCCTGGTGTATGGTCTGAAAGTCCTAAAATGACTTCCGGAAACATCGTTCCATAGGTTTTTAAGACATTTAAGTTTACAAATCGCAAATTCTCCAGACTACCGGTGTAATTTGTATTACATTGCATCAGAATGAGTTGTTTATTGATATTTAATATCGTATGTACTGCCCGCTGCACCTCCCCGATATTTGCAGCACCCGTAGCCAATAAAACCGGCTTACCTTTACCAGCCATCTTTTCCAATGCTTCCAGCCAGTCAATTTCACCCGAACCTATTTTGTAAGCAGGCATAAAATGTTCAAGATGGTCAATCGCTTCGAAATCATAAGGGGAAGAAAAGTAATCTATGCCAACCTCATCACAGGTTGCTTTTAATTCATGAGTCCAGTCAAATGGAACTGTTGCGTCATTATAGACTTCGGAAACCGATTTTTTCCATTTCGATTGGTGGGATTGCTGGGACCCAAGGTGTGAAAATCCATAATCTGAAACAATTTTTGGTGCCTGAAAATTTTGAAATTTAGCTGCATCAGCTCCTGCTTTTTTCGCAAGATAGATCAAATGTTTGGCGCGCTGTAAACTGCCATCATGATTGGCGGCAATGTCAGCAATAAAATATGTCGGATGATCAGAGCTAATGATTGTTGAGCCGATTTTTATTTCCATTATTAAACATCCTTTCCAATCATAGAAAAATTAATTTGCCTGGAAATTCTTAATTTTTTCTACATAACCTTCCTGGTAAAGCGCGAATAAACGGTTGATACCAGATAACTGATCGGGTAATTTTTTATCAAGTGTTGAAGATAATTTTTGTGTTTGTAAAGTTAAATTTAACGATCTCGTTGCGACTAATCCGCTTTCATAAACAGACACTGGCTTAATCAAATCAGAATTGAGTGAGAATCTTTCAGCGATCATGCAACCAAATTTGTATTTTGAAAGTGGTTCACAACTTAATGTATGATAAATCCCACACAAGTCAGCGTGGATCATTTCATGTAAAAGGTCTACCAAATCATTGACTATTAATGGGCAAAAGAAAACATCAGTAAAACCCAACATTGAATTGTTTTGCAATAAGTTGTTCAAAAAAAATTCAGAAAGACTTCTCTTACCGGTTATGCTATACCCATAAAAATTTACCCTTGCAATCAAAGCTTCTGGATTATTTGCAAAAACATAATTTTCACCATCTAATTTTGATTTTGCATAAACACCTAAAGGATTTGGTTGGTCTTCCTCTGAATAATTGCCTTTTTGTCCATCGAAAACAGCATCCGTAGAAATATGAACCAGCTTTATTCCTTTTCTTTTAGATAAATCTGCGATTTCACCGGGTAATTCAGAATTTATGCGAAAGGCTAAATCTGGATTTAATTCACATTGATCAATATTGGCCATAGCAGCACAGTGAAAAATGATATCCGGTCTATATTGGTCGATCAGGTTTTTTATTGCATCAGGTTTTTCTAAATCCCTTTTGACCACCTGAAATGGAATGTTAGACAGTGAATTCGTATTTGAGACTCCAATTATTTCAAATTCAGGTGAGAATTGAAGGCAGAGATTAAGTCCCAGAAGACCACTTGCCCCTGTTACCAGGCAACGACTCATTATAATTTCCCGGATTGATAAGCTAAATCGATGGGATCAATAATTTCTTTAATTTGGTCAACGGACAACCAAAGATCGTTGGTGTTGCTGGCATATCGAAATTCTTTCGTAATAAGTTTTCCCTTATTTTCCCAATCACGACCAAACCATAAAGCTTCCGCCGGTTGAACAACAAACATGTCATCCAATTCAAC
>CAZPIM010000103.1:0-3185 GCA_964586385.1 uncultured Anaerolineaceae bacterium | reverse complement strand
CCGACTACATTTCCATATCTTACACAAGAAAAACGGGTTTTTCTTCCACCAGCATACGAATTGCTCTGGACAAATAGTTTTTCTGCAGCCAGTTTTGTCGCTCCATAAAGGTTTACCGGATTAACAGCCTTATCGGTACTCAAAGCAATCACTTTTTCAACTTGGGCATCGAGTGCAGCGTCGATCACATTACTGCTACCGAGAATGTTGGTCTTGATGGCTTCCATCGGGTTGTATTCACATGCTGGCACTTGTTTTAATGCAGCCGCATGAACGACAATATCTACTCCTTCAAAAGCACGCCGCATTCGATCCAGATCACGGACATCCCCAATAAAATACCTGAGATTTGGTGCATCATAGCCGGATGTACGCATTTCATGTTGCTTCAGTTCATCACGACTATAAACAATTACTTTTTCCGGTTTATATTCTTCCAATAAAATTTTGACGATTTTTTTGCCAAAAGATCCTGTTCCACCTGTCACTAAAACCACTTTATTTGACCAGTTCATTTTTCTCTCCAAATATTTGAACCTATCTTAAGAACCAGATTTTCGAAAGACAATTAATGGATATTGACCTTGTTCACCATAATAGGCAGGGTATTTTTCTTCCAATTTGTAAAGAAGCTTCAACCACAACTTTCCAGCAAGTAGTTTGTGAATCACTGCTCTTAAGAATCGAACACTTACACTTCTCCAAACGAGAATTTGAAAATCTTTACCATCTAATTCCCGACGTATCCAGGAAGCATCCAGTTTTTCCACAAATGTACCTGTAGGTTTATTTGATTTTTCACTTTTTTGAGGTTTATTAACCTTTGTCGCTTGAGCGGGCTTTTTTCTTCGAATTTGAGCTACCCAACCACCAATCTTTTCCATCAACTGTACTAACCATTGCCATTTATTCATTAATGATGATTCGGTCCAACCATTAACCAGCACAGCGGATTTTCCGTTTGCAAGAACACGATAAATATCTTTATAAGATTTTTTTTGCTCGGATAAAGGCAAATGATGCAAGGTATGTAAAGAAACGACTCCATCGATTACATTATCACAAAAAGGAAGCTGAGCTACATCAGCAACAACAAACAAACCTTTTTGACCGATACGTTTACGGGCTTCCATTAGCGCAACAATCGAAATATCTGCACAAATTCGGTATTGATATCCTTCTGAGTAAGTTAAATAAGCTGGATATTGAATTGGACCTGAACCGGCATCTAAGAGAAATTTACCCGGTCGAACCAGGTGCCGATTGATTCTCATATGGCATTTCCATATATAATCCTGTGAGACGGGTCGCAAATCTTCATATCTGGCATTCTGGTAAAAACCATCTGAGACGATCTGCCAGCCTACTTGATCGTAAAATTTCCTAACTTGTTGTTTTATTTCCAAATCACTCATGAAAACCTTAATTATCAAATTGGATTTTGTTCCAATCCAATTTTTCTCCTATCAAATATTGAAAAGAAGATGCATACTCTTCCATTCCTTTTTTGCTAAATACCTGCAAAAGATCTTTTTCTTTAAAATCATCCCACATTCGAACAAGATGCCATGGAAAAGGACGGGGAAAATCGAAGAAAAAGTGATAAGCGTATTTCCAGGCGAGGTTAATTTTTTCTTCAGATAGTCGATACTGACTGGGATTTTCGAGCATTGCTCCTAAGAGTTTGTAGTAGGAAACATATGAATCAGGATCATACGTAAATCCTAAATTCCTGTAATGTGTATTTCCAACAACAATTGCTGGTATTCCACTCATCGCCATTTCAAGCCCGACTGTTGTTGTATAAATCAATCCCAAATCAGCAATTTCCATTATGTCATATGTATTAATTTTTTCTTTTGGTTTTATCAAATGAATATGTGCAGGAAGTTCAGGCATTAAATTATGGATGATATCGACTATTGAAACACCACGCGTGAGAATTTCACCAGGATGGACTCGAATAACGAGTTGGGTATCGTCTCTGGGTACAAAGTACTGTACCGTTCTTTCAATCCACTCTGCCATACTCTTTGTGAAAACCTGCCTACCTAATGTAAGGCTATCCCCAAGTACATTCGTTGCTAATAAAACAACAGGGCGGTTGTCGAGACCAAGGGAACTGCGTGTTTTCTCTCCACCTTGTGTCGGAACACCCTGCCAGGTTCTTGAGAAGTTTTGCCATAAACTCGCACTGTGACGAGCCTGCATCAATGACCGCACTTTCTCCATTTGGTCATCAACCAGAATATCATCTTTTCTTGCTTCCCATAAACTCTGTGTGTTTTGACGCATAACTTCAGAATTTTGTGCAATCCAAAATCTATTTCTCTGATCACTGAATTCGTATGTTACGGTTGGAATTTTTAAAGACCTTGAAACATTATAGCAAACCCCAAGTTCCATAATTGTTCCATTCGGAACAATCACCACATCTGGTCGATCTGCTTTTAACCAACCTAAGATTGTTTGAGCTGCATCTCTGTTTCTGCGATAACGCAAACGGTAAAGTTCGCTATTCGGGTCGATTTCTTCTATTTGTTCGGTATATTGTGAATCAAAGATACTGATTTGACGAACCATATCTTCCAAATCAGAATTCAATGCAACATAGGGTGCACGTTTACTTAAGAATGAAACTGCATTCAAATATGGAGAAGCTTTCTCAAATATTCTTCTTGCATAAATATTTTGGCGTCGTAAATCAAAACGATTTATCGAAGATCGCCATTCACTAAATGGAAGGTATCCTAAAGTCACTTGGTGACCCTGACTAGCTAGTGCTAATCCTAGTAAGGAGGCATGTTCAATCCAGTAATGAAGGTTAGCAAAAATAAAGATTTTCTTTCCTGGTTGCGCATTTTCCCGAAGAATCTGAACCTGTTCAAGAATTTTTGGCAAATTCTTTTCAAGTTGTTGCAAGGAAAAACGGCTAATCGGCTTCCCATTCTGACGAAATAACCAATATAACTCGGCTGTGTAAGGAACATTTCCTAAAATCTTTTTGATTGCTTCTTTGCCAACTATTGTCATATACCCTCAATTTGCCATAATAGGCGTGGACGAATTGGTCCTTGTCTTTGTTCTGACCATTGCATACCTGGAGCTCCGGCGGGGTCAACATTAAAAGTTATTGCTCTTTCATCCTGAAAATATCTTTTAATGCGGTAGGTGCTGGCATTCAC
>CAZPIM010000102.1:5595-8987 GCA_964586385.1 uncultured Anaerolineaceae bacterium | reverse complement strand
TCATCCAGTAAAAAATACCCAAAAACAATGCGCCGCCAATGATATTACCAATCGTGACAGGCAGGAGATTTTTGATAAAAAAACCTCCCCAGGTTAACCCGCTCTGGTTCATTTTATCTCCCAGATGGGAACATATCCCGGGTCAAATTGCTGGATAAATATGCCGAGTGGGAGAAGTACATATTTGCAACACGATGCTCGGAACCCATCGCCACAAAGACCGTGATTGGAGAAATGATGGCATCAATTTTGTCCACCGGATATCGTGCAATGTACGTCAACCATACAGCCAGGCAAACCAGGCTATTACAAATTATTCCCAGGGCAACCGCCTGAAAAAAATTCGAGATGAACTTTGAAATTGGCAATTTTCAGAACAATTTCACAAACCGAGCCTGCATCAAAGGTGTATTGTTTTGCCAAAACCAAAAGAATTGCCGTGCTGGTTGAACCCAAAAAACTACCTGCATAAACAGCTCCTATTTTCGGAGTAATGGGAATGTCTTAATTTTTTTGCTCGCCCAGGCTACTACAAACAAACTATTTCCAAGAAACAATTCGGCTCCACCCACTACGACAAGGATCAAACCTAAACAAAATGGTTGCCCAACCAACATGCGGGCAATACATTACGGGATCGCGGTGGAACCTGTCAGGGCAGTGGTACTGAATGCTGTACTTGAGGCGATGAATGAACCAGTCATAATTGCCAACATAAAAAGTTACTTATTTGGCAGTTCCGCTTTAAGGACATCTATTTCCTCAGCTTACATTGCTTTCTCAGTCGGGAGAAAAGAATCAAAATTGTTTTCCTTTGCTACACAAACCTTCAATTAATGAATCAAATAAATTTCTGCCAATTATTACCTGACCCATATTTACTCGATACCTAAGTAATCTACAGAAATTTGGAATGTGAACGAATCCTTCAAAAAATGTTTACCCAGGATGGGGGATTTTGTTCTTGCAGAAAAAGACCTGGAGGAAAATAATCTCCTGCCAGGTCAATTCGTCTTTAATAAAGTTCTGCCGCACGTTACCCAACCAGTTGTCCCCATTCGTGCAACAATTCATCCAGTGTAGCCTGAGCAAGCGCCATCTGATTACTAAGTGTGTGCATGCGTTCGAAAGCTCCTTTTTGGCTGATCTTGTTAAGCTCTCGCGAGCAAGACTGGATTTCTTTTTCAAGGTCACGGATTCGTTCTTCCAATTGTTCCAAACGCAACGTTCTTTTTCTGGTCTCTTTGCTATTATCGCGTACCATAGGGACAGGTTTTAATAACATTTTACGTGCAGGAGCTGCCGGGCTGGCAGAAGTCGGACGTCGTAAAACGTACTCGCGATAGGTGCCATTAAAGCAGATCAGTTCATGATCGCGGATTTCCCAAATCTTACTGGCAAGCCGGTCAACCAGATAACGGTCATGAGAAACCAACAGGATTGTGCCATCATAGGCATCCAGAACATCCTGCAATGCCTCACGTGCCGGAATATCCAGGTGGTTTGTCGGTTCATCCAGCACCAGGAAGTTAGATCCCTGCAAAGCTAGTATAGCCAGAGCCAGCCGAGCTCGTTCTCCACCGCTCAAACCGCTGATTGGTTTGAAGACATCTTCACCACGGAAAAGATAGGTAGCCAAATGCGATCGAGCTGCTTCAGCATCCATTTCTTTGTAGGATAAAAACTCATCCAGGACACTATTCTCTCCTTGCAAGCTTTCCTGTGCCTGGGCAAAATAACCGATTTTCAGGCTGGAACCGGGTTTTAATTCACCACTGATCGGAATCAATTGTTCCAATAAAACCTTGATAAAACTGGTTTTTCCACTGCCGTTTGGTCCAAGCAAAGCGACACTGTCACCGCGTTTGATCTCCAGGTCTTTGGCAATAAAAAGCGAATTTCCCGGGTAGCCAACTTCGATGAAATCTGACCGTAAAACATAGTTTCCGGAGGTCACACTGCTATTAAAACGCGGTCGGATCTTGAGGGGACGATTTCCTGGCATCTGAATCGCATTGACTGCCCGGATGGCTTCAATGACATCCATTTCACGTTCTACATGCAGATCCATTTCTGACCAGCTTTTTCCGTTACGCAACCCCATGACACCAAAGTGCTGCACGATAGCTAATTCTCTCGATATTCGACGCAGAAGGCCTAACGCCCTGGCATGTGTGGATGCCCGCACCCAATTGCGTTGAATGAAATCAGCCTCCTTGGTCAACCTTGCTTTTTCTTCCTTGTAGACCCGCTCCATATATTCCCAGCGTTCCTGGCGTTGGAGTAGGTAGGAACTGTAATTGCCGGTGTAGGTTTCGAGACCGTTGGGAGTCATTTCACAGATGGTGTTGACGACATTATCCAGGAAATAGCGGTCATGACTGACGATCAGGACAGCACCGGTCCAATCCAGCAAGGTATGTTCGAGCCACTCAACTGCTTCGATATCCAGGTGGTTAGTCGGTTCATCCAGCATGAGCAGTTCCGGCTTTTCCAGTAGAAGACGAGCCAGCAAAGCGCGGGTCTTTTGCCCACCGGAAAGTTGGTTGAGCGGACGTTCCCAATCCTCTTTTCCAAGACCAAGCCCGGCCAGTGTTTGTTGAATACGCAAATCGTATTCATACCCACCGGAAATTTCAAATGATTCCTGGATTCGGCCATAAGCTTCGAGCAGGTTATCAATTTGATCCCCTGCGTTGGCCATTTCTGCTTCCAGACGGTTTAATTCTTCCTGTTGGCGGATCAAATCCTCGAAGACAGTTAACATCTCTGCATAGACATGGCTATCTCTTTGCGCAAATGCTTCCACAGCTTCCTGGCGTAAATATCCAATGCGTTTATTTCTGGCTATCGTGACTGATCCGGTCGTTGGGGTGTTGATACCAGCCAATATGAGCATCAAAGTGGTCTTACCGATCCCGTTTGGACCGATCAGACCAATTTTTGCATCGTTTGCGATGTTGAGGGATATTCCTTTGAAGAGGTCAAAAGCGCCAAAGGAAACACCTAATTGGTTGGCTTGTAAAATAGACATAATAGAGCTCCTGTAAATGATTATTATAATGGTTTGGCGGGTAAAAACCCAAATTCTAACGATTTTAAACAACTGCTTTTTTGAAATAGAACTTCCGTTTGCCCGCTGTTATAGCGTTTTCGCTTTTTGACCATTGTATTGAAGAAAAAAAGGACAAAAAAAACCGCGGGCAGGAGCGCACCGCGGTTAAAGGGTTTCGTATAGCTAAACGATCAGCAGGCGCACTCCGAGAAGGAACGGGTTGAAACATCGCCCTTGAATGATCGTGAAGTCAATAAGTTGAAAAGTTCGTAAGAAGTCATTGCGTTTTTCTCCATCCCATAGTTTACGGGAGGAAAGGGTATCCGTCTACTGGTCA
>CAZPIM010000102.1:0-5495 GCA_964586385.1 uncultured Anaerolineaceae bacterium | reverse complement strand
TTACCCAATCAATACGATCGCGCAAACCAGGCACGATTTTCCAACACCCATCCTTGCTGATTTGTGTTCAAATTTAGAACCTGCCACCAGGTTTGATTTCCCTGTATTTGTGGTCCGGCAATGATCTCAATATAGGTATCCTGCCCCATTGTTTCGATAACAGATGCACTTCCTGAGGGCTGTGAGCGCAAATTAAGTGGGGGTGTGTAACCTTCTTTGGTTAAATAGTAGACATCGCCGATTCGGAAGACCATGATGTCATTCGTTTTCCCTCCCTGAAGGACAAGGTTTTTATACCAAAATGGCACATCCGGTGGGTCGGATGCTAATTTTTCACGCCAGGCTTCATCTGTCAGTCGATCCGACCTGGGTTGTTTAAATTCGTAATAACTAAAAACGCCACCCTGAGCGATGTGCAGTTTGCCGTTCAACGGAACAGCCACATAAATTCGGTTTACATTCCCGATAGCGGCTTCCAGAACCTCATTTTCGTAGCCGGATACTGCAGCAATAAGCGGAATCGGATCCGGTTTAATGAGTCCTTCATAATCTGCAAAAGCTGGATACATGCAGTCGATTAATTCAAGACAATATTGGGTAATCTCAAAATCGCTGATCGTGATTTCCTGGCCGGTTAATTCTTTTTTCGCAATTTCTGCATAAGCCAGGAAAAATTCTTCCAGGCGTGACAATTGATTGACATATTGAAACAGTCCAAAATTCGCGCCGGATTCCGATTCTAACCAGCCACGATTATCCCAATCGCTCAAATAAACAGTCAGTCCTTCCTTTAAAGTGCTGGCTGCATACGCTAATCGATAAAAAACATCCGGATTTGGCTCGACAAACGATGGTGTGGCAGGGGATGCAGGTGGACCACCACCACCCAATCCCTCAGGCATTTTGGTATATAAAATCGTGTCATGTTTTAACTGTGTCCAACTGCCTAAAACAGAATTGATGTCCTTATAACCCCAGGCGGAAGTCGACATAAAAAGTGGAAATGCATCTGTTTTGTCTGCCAATTGGGAAAGGAACCCATATTGCCAACCGGTGTAGAAACGTTCCATCCAGAATTCCGCTGACAAAGAGGAAACCAGATTTTGCATTTTTGTCATCTGTTCCATGTAATTGCCATAACTGGTTTCACCTGCTTCGGTTAGCGCTGCAAGGGCAGTTTCGGATCCATAAGACGCAGCTAAATCTAACCCGGTTGGGAAAAAGCGATTTTGTACTTTATCTGAGATTAATTGCTGAAAAATCAATGAGTCAATGGTGAAGCGCTGACCCATAAATCGCCAATCACGCTCGAATTCCATTTCAAGTGAGGTGTTCTGGAAGGTGGAATTGATCTGGGGGGCAGGCAGTTGCTGCGTGGAAGACAGGAATTCAATCCAGGTTTCTTCATCCGCCAGGGCAGTGATGTTAACATCAGCACCATAAATTTGTTCCATTAATTGGTTTACCTCAATCGGACCAGGGTCGTCACTGGGTCCGATCATAAAATTGGTTATTTCATACACCTGAAGCCACATATCTTCTGCTGATACACCATCTACATCTGCTTCCCGTAATGCCAGGGTGATAATAAGCGGTGCACGGGTCGGCTGAATTGTGGAATCCACCGGATTGGGGAAAGAAAAAGCCACCCTTCCAAGCCAGGTCATGCCCTGAAAATAGGATTCCAGTTCCGGCACACCTGCGTAGTGCCCTACCGGTCGATACGAACCATAGTCGTCAGTCAATCCCGGTATTAAGGCAGATTCTGCTTTCCCTTCCATGGCGGCGATTTGACTGAGTTGATCAGCAATCGCTTCTTCGACCTGCGGATCAAGGCTGATGGTGGGGTCGAACAGTTTCATGGCTACAGCCAGGTAATTTTTTGATAGTTGGAGATCCCGATCCAGGTTGGGATCCTGATTCGCCTGCATATACGTATCGATTTTCGCATAGAGTGCCGAGATCATTTTCATCATAATTGGGCGTAAGGCTTGCTTTTCCACGGCTTCCAGTAAATCATTAAAAGCGACATGCAGAGCATGATAGGCATTGTCTGTTGTAAGGAAAAAAGCCTGCCCATTTTTTAACGCAACCATATCACGTACATCACTGAACTGCAAATCATTGCTGGTAATGATGACAAATCCATTTTTCTTGAGGAAGTCCAGCTGATCATTCGTCAGTCCTTCGATCACTTCCGGGTTGACGACGTCAGGTAGGGAAATGGGAAGTGAATTAAATGGTTGGTTGTACGTTGCTTTCTCATAACCGCCGAGGTCGATCAATGGACGCCAGGTGGTCAGGTTGAAGTGCTGACTGGGTTGCGTGATTACTTCTGTTTCAATCGTCGCAATTGTTGGTGTAGGCTCAACGGGTGCGATGGTGGCTGTGGGCGGTTGGGTGGAAGTGGGAATGGGTTCAGGAGTGGAATTTTGTGGCAAATTACAACCAAACAGGGCAAGTAGTACAAGAACAGAAACAATAAATCGTTTTTTCATACACCACTCCTCTTCAAAAGAAAAGAACTTACGTCTCCTCGATTATACGGTCGACTTAGATTGGATTCAATATGATGATGCGTATGGGCAAGAATCATAATAAAAAATCGCAACCTGTCCGAACTAGTTGTAATTAATACGTTTATGCCGAAGGTTTCCAGCTGGCAACATAGGTATGCTCATCCGTTTTCCCCGCAATTTCCGGCTCCTGCAAAAACCAGTCTCCTTTGATACCGTTTGCTTCATTGGTCAATGCGAAATGTGCCATACTAATCCCGCAATCGATATAAGCATTATTAAATCCGACTTTTCTTTTGTTTTCTGGAAGAATTTTCCTGAAAATATAGAAATGGAATTGATCTGCCTGCCGGACAATGCGCCAGGGTTGATGATTGACTGCTGATGGACTCATGCGCACCATTTCCAATGCATCAGCGAATGGATCCGTGTTCTCATTATTCAGGGTTGAAAAAAAGTCATTTTGATAGAATAGTTCTTTCCACGCTTTTCTGGTCCTGGAATTTGCAAGGGTTCGGAAGATACCACCGATCATGTCTATCCCTTTTTGTGGGTAACCGAGTGAAATAATGACCGGCATGACCTCGTTCCCTTGTAACTGCATCGCTTTGATGAATGCTTCACGGTTAAATGTGCTGGCCAGCCAACAGGAACCTAAACCCAGCGCCTGAGCAAATAAAACCACCTGTTCCATTACATAGCCGGCATTGACCAGATTCATCTTTACCTTGGGCATACCCGCCACCAGAAATGTATTCGTCCCGCGTATGACGCTATAGGAACCTAATTTCAGAAATTCATCCTTTTCGAGAGAAGAAATCTGTAATATTTCCAGCCGAATTTGGGTATCGAACAGGTTTGGGATACGATGCATGAAGCCATTCACTTTGGCAATGATTTCAGGTGATATTTCACGATGTTCATAACCACGAACGGAAATCCGGTCCCGAATCGTATCCTGTACTGGACGGGGAAAACTTTGAGTCAATCCCATCCGTGTCACAAACTTTCTTTTTTGGATTGAATTTTTAACAAAGTCGACGATACTTCCCTGATGATACGCGAGAATTCACCGTTTTCGATCCACTCCGTTTTTACCATCCACGAACCACCAACTGCAAATATCATATTTTCTTGCAAATATTTCAGCACATTTTCGGAATTAATCCCGCCAGTTGGTATGAATTTGACTTGTGGGAAAGGGTCACTGATTGCTTTGATGGTTTGAATTCCCCCCATGGCTTCCGATGGGAAAAATTTAAAGATGTCCAGCCCCAGATTGATCCCATGCATGATTTCACTGGGTGTGACTGCGCCGGCCAGAATCGGGATGGAAGACATAGCTGCCCAATCAACCAATTCTTCATCTAAACCGGGTGAAACCAGAAATTGACAACCCAGATCCAATGCCTGTTTGGCTTGGCGAATATTCAGGACTGTCCCAGCACCCACTTGCATTTTTGGCCTCTCAGTTAATATTTCGCGGATTGCCGGAAGCGCAGCATCCGTGCGCAAGGTTATTTCCATCAGGTTGATTCCGCCTTCCAGTAATGCATCACAGAGCGGTAACGCTTGTTCCGGTTTGTGAATTACAAGAACGGGGATAACAGCCTGTCTTTTAATCTCAGTCCATATTTGCGTTTCCATTTTTACCTCAAAATGCATGAAAGCGAGCCGGATTTTCGATTGTTAATAATCGAATGATGACTTCTCCTATTCTAGCTGTTTTTAAGGCGGGCAGGAAGGTTTCTTTTTGCATTGGATGAGAACATGTAGTCAATAAATATCCCGATGTGATCTTATTCAATGTTTACCCAGCGAGTTATCGGATTAATTCTTGTTTTATCCAGGTTCAATTTTCAGAAACCTTACTTGTTCCGCAACCATGGATATCTCCGTGTGATGTAAAGCCACCAATCCAGCAACTCCGGATGCAACCCAATATTAAAATGACCGAACAAATTCTCGGTGAAGACCGAATCGAAGCGGTCATTTGGTTCTGTAATGTTTTGCCAGATCTGGGTCGGGCTGATACCGTGTTTTTCTAATTCGGGCGAGACAACTTTGAGTAAATCTTTATTATGCAGTGGCATGATATTTAAGACGGTTACCAGATCATTTTCCAAGGCTTTGGTTTTTTCCAGGTGTTGCGCCAGCATTTGAAACTTCAGATAATTAAAATACGGCTGATAAAGAAGTGGGTCAATATGGGTTATTTTTTCCTTATTAATGGGAAGGTGATAATCAAACAAAGTGCTTAATCTGGAATCTGGTGGCAAAGGCTCTTTCGCATACGCCTCACAATAATTCCAGTGAATCAAAACCAATTGCTTGCGGAAATCTTTGCGTAAAAAATAAACAGCGGCATCCGCATGCCCGATGTCATTGCGATGAGGCCACAAAAATGCCACATAAGCATTGTCCTCAAACGCGATCATACGTTTGATCGAAGGGAATACAAAGGATAAAAGATTACTCAAAGCTGCCGGCGAATTGGTAAAGGGAAAGAAAAAGTTTATACAATTGACGGTAACATCACACAAATCCGGGCTTGGTTTATGAAAACTTCCTCGGGGCCATTCGATATTGTGAATTTCGAAGTAATCCAGTGCCCGGTGCCGGATTGTTGGAGAAAGGTTTTCGCTGGCAATCGAATTGGGCAGTCGTTGTGGATTTTCTGTGAAAGTTGATAGATTAAGGCTAAAATAACCCGATTCGCGCAGGAATTGGATTTGGCGATGCTTCTCTTGTGCTAAAAATTCACCCATGCAGCCACCTTGAATGAAAAAACAAGATCGCAATTACTCATTTATTATATACGAACCGCTTCATTGTTCAACTCATGGGGGTTGTTTGATCTACATCAACGGGTCAATTTACCAGGCGGTAATAAATTCCATCCAGCGTTTCGTTTTTTATCAACTGTCCACGTCGCCGTAAAAGTTCCAGGTGGGCAAGTGTCTCCAGGAGTGCAAATCG
>CAZPIM010000101.1:0-9105 GCA_964586385.1 uncultured Anaerolineaceae bacterium | reverse complement strand
AATCCGCGTTGGATTTTTTTATTTCCAACCGATGGCTCAGGAGCCAGGATTTCTTCATCCATGCTGTCATATTCACCACATTGCGGGCAGCGCCCCATTAACCTGGCAGAAACCCGGCCGCAAGACCGGCAAACATAACGTATATCTGGTTTGGCCATGACATACTCCAATGTTGAAATTTAGTTCTATTATAGCTTGTTTTTAAATAAAACACCGCTGGCTATAAACCAGCGGTGTCATTCTTAGATGCTAACTTCCAATTCTTCTTCGGGTAGATCTTCCTGTGTCGGCTTATCGGAACGGAAAACAAATTCTTCGGCTTCCTCGTCATAATCGATGATGATCAGGTCGCCATTTTTGAATTTCCCGGATAATAAAGTATCCGATAATCGATCCTCAATCCGGTTTGTGATCACACGGCGTAAAGGCCGTGCACCAAAATCCGGGTCATAACCTTCGGAAGCCAGTTTTTCCAGTGCTTTTTCCGTGGTCACCAGTGTCAGCTCATGGTCCTGAAGGCGGATCCCGACTTTGTTGATTTCCAGGCTTACGATTTGGCGAATATGTTCACGGGTCAAAGCTCTGAAGACCAGAACCCCATCCACCCGGTTGATAAACTCAGGACGGAAAACGCGTTTTAATGCCTCTAACAATTTCTTGCGCATCTCTTCATACGCGCCTTCTTCAATCTTGGCTTCATCTTCATTCAAGCTGAACCCAAACCCTTGCTGCCGTTTGATCACATCCGCACCAATATTGGAAGTCATCACGATGATGGCATTGCGGAAATCAACTTTATGACCGCGCGCATCACTCAAATGTCCTTCTTCCATGATTTGCAGGAGCATATTCATCGCTTCCGGATGTGCTTTTTCAATTTCATCAAAAACAACGATGGAATATGGTCGTCTTCGAATTGCTTCGGTGAGTTGCCCCGCCTCTTCAAATCCGACGTATCCTGGAGGAGCACCTACCAGCCGGCTGACCGAGTGGCGTTCCATAAATTCGGACATATCCAATTGAACCAGGTTATCTTCACTGCCAAACATAAATTTCGCTAAAGCTTTGGTTAGTTCTGTTTTACCTACGCCGGTTGGACCAAGGAAAATAAATGACCCAATTGGACGTTTTGGATCTTTCAACCCTGCGCGTGCGCGACGAACTGCTTTAGAGATCATTTCAATGGCTTCATTTTGGCCAACGATCTGATTTTTAAGCTCGTCTTCCATGTGTAACAATCGTTCTGATTCTTCGGCTGCCATTTGCATAACCGGTACACCGGTCCACATTGCTACAACTTCAGCAATGTCATCTGCGGTAACAATCGGGCTGTTTGCCCTATCCCAACCGGTACGCAGCTTTTCTAATCTGGCTTCCAATTCATTGCGTTCTTTGTCCAGACCGATTTCCTCATCCGGAATTTCCAGTGCTTTGTCAGTCTGCTCGTTGTTACGCAATTCACGCAATTTTGCCATGATTTCTTTTGTTTCTTTTGCCTGACTACTTTTGTACATGCGAACCCGTGAACCGGCTTCATCGATTAAATCGATGGCTTTATCCGGGAGAAATCGTTCACTGACATAACGGGCTGAAAGTTTAACGGCTGCATCGATGGCTTCATCGGAAATGATCAGGCGGTGATGTTCTTCATAAGCGCTCCGAATGCCTTTCAGGATTTCGATCGTCTCATCCTGGGATGGTTCTTCCACCGTGATCGATTGGAAACGCCGTTCCAGTGCAGCATCACTTTCGATATGCTTTCGATATTCATCCAGTGTGGTAGCGCCGATTACTTGTAATTCCCCGCGTGATAAGGCGGGCTTGAGAATATTGGCGGCATCAACAGAAGAGCCGGCAGAACCGGCACCAACCAGCATGTGCACTTCATCGATAAAGAGAATCGCGCCAGAGGCTTTTAATTCGTCGATGACTCTTTTTAATCGTTCCTCGAATTGTCCGCGATACATCGTACCGGCGACCAATGAACCCACATCCAGTTGTAAAACTTGTTTGTTTAATAATGGCGCCGGCACATCGCCTTCAACAATTCTTTGCGCAAGACCCTCAACAATGGCTGTTTTACCAACGCCGGGTTGTCCGATCAAAGCCGGATTATTCTTGGTGCGCCTGGCGAGGATCTGGATTACACGCTCGATCTCCATTTGACGACCGATGACCGGGTCGAGTTTATGTTCTTCTGCCAGGGCAGTTAAGTCTGTTGCCAATTGGTCAATCAGAGGTGTTTTGGCATCTTTTTTCGCTTCAGGTTTCGCAGCACTTGCACGACTCTCGGGAGTGCCAGGTTTTCCTGCTGGTTTGGCAGGAGTAGCGGTTGTTCCGCTCCCTTCCTGTAAAACGCGGCGTGTTTGTCGGCGAATTTGCTCAGGGGTAATACCTAATTTCTTCAATACGTCACCGGATAATCCCTGATCGGAACGAACAAGCGCTAATAAAATATGTTCTGTACCGATATAGTGATGACCCATCTGACGTGCTTCTTCAATCGCCATTTCAAGCACCTGCTGGACACCAGGGGTTAGGTCCAGGCGTTTACTTTCGGATTCGCCCTTACCACCCAGGCGTTCAATCATCTCGCGAATGCGATCCTGATCCAGTCCCAGATCGCGCAAGACACGACCGGCAACGCCACCTTCTTCCTGCATTAATCCCATCAGCAAATGTTCGGTACTGATGGCTTCCTGGTGCATCTTTTCAGCTTCCTGATGAGCCAGGCTGAGCACCCTACGGGCTCGTTGGGTAAATCTTTCCATTCCAGCCATGGCAACCTCCTGTTTATAAAAACGCCTGTTATGCCAATCAAAGCTGGTTCAGGCGTCAAAAATCTAAAATTCCAACCGGGGATACGCAGATCCCATCAACAATGATAAAAAGTACTTATGACTCGATTCTACCAGCTTTTAGAGTCTTGTCGAGTCTCGCAGGCGGGGGTGTAGAGCGTTAAAGTGTTAGAGTTTTGTTAGAAATTTGGGTGGAAGCATTCGAAAGAGAATTTTTATTTGGGTTATAAAAGAATGGTTGTCTCAAAGAGATTATGTCTGATTTGAAGAAAATATTTCCGCAGCACAAATAAGGTCGTTTATATTCCAAATCAAGAAATTATTATTTGACCTAGACACATTTGAAGTTTATCGGGGATCAAATGTTTAATGTGAATTTTATTCTTCAGGGGATAAAACATGGATACAATTTTTTTTATCAAAGGGTGAAATTCAAGGCCTAAACAATCGATTCGTAGACCGCAACATTTTTTCCTTATTTTCAGGTGCAAAGAATGAAGAAAAACTTTTTGATCCTTCTCAGAAAAAACCTTCATCAATGAATGTGAACAAAATTCATTTCTCAAATTCAAACACAACCGAATCAAAATTTGATGTTTTGTGGGTTATTTCAATATTGATTTTAGGAAGTTTTTTAAGAATTTACCAAATCGGACGCGATTCATTCTGGTTTGATGAAGCAGGGGTCGCATCTGTGGTTTATGTTCAATCCATTGAAGAGTTTTTAAATCTCGTTCGTTCGCATGTGATGGCAGTTCCCTTTGATTATGCGATCACATGGCTTGTTGGTCAGGCATGTAATACAGAATTTTGCTTACGATTACCATCCGCAATTTGGAGCATTCTCACTCTTTTTTTAGGTTACAAATTCTGCCGCCTGATTATCAACACGCGAGTAGCAAGAATATCTCTATTATTCATGGCAGTATCACCTATTTTGATTCAGTATGCACAAGAATTAAGGTTTTACAGCGCATTGGTTTTTTTCTACTTATTTATCACTTATTGGCTTTTTCATGCGATCAATTCAAACAGGACACGTAATTGGATATTCAGCACAGTTTCTTTGATAGTTGGCACCTATTTTCACATTTTCACGGTTTTAGCATTAATTAATGGCTGGGTTTGGTTTTTTCTTAAAAAATACACTTTAGAAAGGCGAATTCCGGTTTTTAGAAGACTTTTAATCATCAGCATAATTTCTTTTCTTGGTTTGTTATCTGCCTACTATACATTCTTTGGATATTCTCTAAATGTACACCATCACTTGCTTGATTTTTCCCAGTCTGCCTTTTATTTTATCGGAACCATAATTGGGCTGACTCCAAATTACACGCAGGGTATATCATCCATCTGGTTAAAAGGAATTTTATTCTTAATACTTGAATTAGTCGGTATTTTGATTTTATTGAAAAAAAATTTTAAATCCCCTGCAGCATCGTTGATTTATAGCATGCTGATTCAAGTGTTCTTGATCATTTTTGCTAATATTTTGAAACATTATGCAATAACAGCACGCCAATTCTTGGTTTTTTTACCTTTAGTGTCAATACTTCATGCAGTCGGGTTTATTGTTGTTATCGATTGGATTAGAAATACAAGCTATAAATACAATGCAAGTCAACATTTTTCGAAATTATTACAAAGTCTTCTTGTTTTTATATTATTGTTTTCCAATGTTATAGCAATTCTTTACTATTATCGATCAGTAAAAAGTCTCGATCGAGAAATCGCAGCTTATATCATTCAACGTTGGAAGCCTGGAGATATAATCGTTGCAATACCAATGCTTACTGCACAAAGCCTCAATTATTATCTTGTGCAACGATGGGAGTCTATTGAACTACAACCATTTTTACGTCAAGCAAGTGAGGATGATTTAGACAAGATTGTGCAATTGGAGGGGAAAATTTATCTGGTCGCTCCTCAAACATTCGACGAAAGAAATTACGTAGAATTAGAATCGTCAAATTTTTCCCGGTCAAATATTTCAAGCCCACAGGGTAATTGGATATTATGGGAGAGGTAACACTCATTGAATCCATCCAAAATTAAGACAAGTTTTTCTTTTTTGGAATTATTAAATGCTTTCTTTGGGTTAAGAAAATAGAAAATACCGGAGGTTTGGTTTAAATCATTAATGATTCTCATTTGATCATAAAAATTTGAGGTCAACGAATACAAGATTAGTTTCTTTCGATTTTGTAAAGCCAATTTTGATGATCATGTCCCTTTGGTGTCAAGGAGGGAATACCAATTTGAGTTATTTTGTAATTGTTTGTATCAAAATAAATTTTAACAATAAAGCGTAGACTTCAAAAGTTGAAGCAAATCTTTCTAAAAATTTGTTTGAAAAAAGCAATTTTTTGGTTTTAGCACTGAAAATTTGGTGTGTGGTTTCTTTATTCAATCTTTATTCTAAGTAAGATTTTGTTGAATCAGGAATTATTTTATTTCCCTTTCTGCGAATGAAATAAATCATCAGGATGGGGGCAATGATAGAAGCTGTAATCCAGGCATGATCATTCCTATATGCAAAAAAGATTGTAAGCCAAAGAGGAATTGAACTGAGAAAAGCTACGATTTGTTTTTTCCCATCATCTAGTATGGGGATAATTTGGATGAGGTCATAATCATGAACGACTGGGAGAATGATAAAACTTAAGAGAACAGCAGAATCCAAATTGATGGCATTTCTTCGCTTCAAAATATACACAAGTGTAATGAGTAAACAAACCAGGATTATTGCATAAATCCAATTAGGAAATCCAAAATACATGAGTAATCGAGGAGCCAGACCTGCCATTGCTCGAAGCCGTAGACTTCTTGGGTTAGCCAGCCAATCACTGAGCCAGGTGGGGTAAATGAAGAACCATGGAAGGAAAATGAGAAGGGAAGATACCAAAAAAACAATCATTTGACTGGAAATTTTTTTTGATTTTAAGAATTCCTTTACCCAACCATAAGAAGCCCAGACAATTGGTGCTATTGCCAATTGTGGTTTTAACAAAAGAATTGCCAACCATACTCCTGCCCATTTTGATTTTTGATTTTTTCGATACCCCCATAAACCCAACATTCCGAATAATGCCGTTTGACCTCCCGCAAAATGAGCAAACAATGGAGCAAAGAGCAAAATGACAGGCGACCAGCCAGAAATGATTAATGCAAATAATACAGGTAAAAATTCCCAAATTAAAAAAGAGAATGGAAATGGAATCAAGGAAAATATTGAAAATATTCCGACAAAAGGCATCGGGTAATATGAGTTTTCTGTATAAATTGGATTACCATGCAATAGATTTCTTCCAATTTCCATGAACGTTTCAAAATCAACCGGTCCCTGTTTGATTTCGATTGCAATAAAGACATATGCGAAATAGATTATTAGAATAAAAAAAATGGATATTGACCCAATGATCTTTTTTCTGGTCCGGAAAGAAAAGGTATTTCCTCTAAGCATAAAAGTATTATATAGCACCAGTAAAAATTTCCTAAAGAAAATTGCATGCGATGGACATGAGACCCAAAATGGTGTGGAGGACCATTATTGAATTCCTTTCAAACCATAATTTTTTCCTGATCCGGAGTTTCGGTAAACATATAACTATAAATTTTTGATTTATGTTTTTAGGAGTTGACGGTGTCCAATCAGGAAAAAACAACAAGTTGCAAAAGAGTCATCAAATTGAATTTTCTTTATCTTTGACTTCCCATCCATCTGATTTGTTGAAAATAAGCGATACTTCTATAGCTGTTCATTTGTGCTGGATATTGAATTCTAAAATAATGATCTATCTTTTTCGTTATAATTACTCTAAGAAGAAATTCAGGGTGGTTTTAATCAACACTTTCTTTGTTTTCTGTTTTTTTTTCTGCGCTAGAGGATGGGCAAATTATAGTGAAGGAAAAGTTTTTTAACTGGTGGAAAGACTGGAAAACTTATCTTAAAACGGCTCTAATTACATTCTTAATTTTTCGATTTCTATCCAGTTTAGTAATCATGATCCTCACACTTTTTCGCCCCTCCTTCATCCAACCCATGGATGTGCAATCAATTACTACATTTTTACACAATAAAAACATCTTCACGGAATTGTTTCTAACCCCATGGCTACGATGGGATACAGTTCATTATATTGGCATTGCTGAGTTTGGCTACGATGGTCAGAAACTCTTTAGTGTTTGGCCACCTTTATACCCATTTCTAATAAAGGCATTCTCCACAATTTTTCAACCCCCAATACAGGCTGCAATTACTGTCTCCAATCTGTTTTTTATTACCGCAATTACTCTCTTTCTAAAACTTGTTTCGGAAATATTCGATGAAAATATAGCCAAAAAAAGCATCTATTGCTTGCTATTATTCCCAGCGTCTTTCTTCTTGATTGCGCCCTACACCGAGTCTCTCTTTTTAACTTTATGCATTGCAGTTATCTATTTGTCCAGAAAAAAAGAATGGTTATTCGCCGGTCTATTGAGCGCACTTGCAGCCCTGACAAGAGTACATGGAGTTCTCTTAATTTTGCCAATACTTATAGAGGGAATGCAAGCTTTTTATTCCATACGATATAAAAAACAACTTCTCCAATTCCTACCCGCTACTCTTTTCGCGCCATTTGCTTACGGTTTGTATAGTTTGTACGTTCGTTTTGGACTGCTAAGTGATTGGCCATGGGTTGCGCTTCGTTCACATTGGGGACAGTACTTCGCCTGGCCCTGGGAAGGGTTTGTAGGTACAATCACCGCCTTATTTGGACGAAAAATCGATTATAACGTTACGTTAGATTTTGTAAAAATCCTCAGCCTGATTTCCGTTATTGTTTCGGTTTTTTTCCTTGTGAAGATTTCAAAAAAACTTCCCCTCTCCATCATCGTATTTAGTTGGGCAAGCTTTTTTCTTGTTATCAGTAAGGTCGATAACCAAAATATTATGATCAGCACCCTGCGTTACTTATTGGTTATCTTTCCTATTTTCATTGGTCAGGCTTTAACGATTAATAGAAAATGGCATAAATATGTAATTCTTCTCATCGGGCTTTCTCTCAATATTGCTTTGTTGATTCTAAGTACGTGGGGTCTATGGGTTGCCTGAAATGCATGGAAAATCAAATTGTTTTCTGTTAATAAAGCTGCTCAATATATATGCCACGTCGAAATGATCGCAAGAATGAAAATTAAAATGAATTCCCAATGAATACCAGTTTTTTTTCAAACTGATTGTATGCTTAATGCAATCGTGATACACAATCTTTTTTAACGAAATGGTGGAAGTTTACTTAGAAAGATAGCTCATGTTCGAAACGATAAAAAGATTAATGTCCAAATGGGAAGCGATTCTTTTCCCGGAACAAAAGATTTATCAACAGCGGTTTTCTTCCTGGAAACTATTTCTGTTATTTATTGTTCTGACCGTGGTCTTTACAATCATCGGATCAATGATACCTGTCGGGGGTATGATCGGTTTTGATTGGTCACATTTTTATGGAATTGGCAGAGTACCGCCATTTTATCCGCCATGGACGATCTACATTGTTAAATTATTAACATGGCCTCTTTTAATCGGTTTAACGATAGCAAGTTTTGCCATTGCAAGTATTAAACGATCCGTCCACCTGATCAGCCTGATTGTGTCTTTTTTCTGTCTACCGCTTATGTGGACACTATTTTTAGGGCAGCTGGAAGGAATAACCCTATTCGGTTTATTGTGGATGCCATGGTTAGTGCCAATGGCATTAATCAAACCACAATTAGCTTTTTTTGCATTTGGGGCGAAAAAACAATATCTGATCGTTGCAGTTATTTTCCTCGTGCTCTCGCTGATTATTTTTGGATTGTGGCCTATAAAAACTCTGTCGGTTGAATCGTTTTACGGAGAGGGAAGATATCAACAAAATATAGGTATCGGTTTATGGGGATTACCTCTAGCCTTAATTGCATTTTGGGTTTCCCGGGGGGATTTGGACATGCTCATGTTGAGTGGTTGCTTGATGCTGCCCCACCTCATTCCCTACAATTTGTTACCTGCCTCTCCAGCAATTGCACGATTAAAACCAGTTCCCGCAATCCTGGCTACCCTTTTTTCCTGGTTGCCGTTGATCTCCAACAAAATAGGTCCCATCGGATGGTGGTTTGGCTGGATCTTCATCCTCTGGCTATGGGGCAATCTGGCAATTCATCGTTACCCGAAAAGTAAATTGGCATTATTTTTACAATCTATACCATTCCGATTCGTTAAGAAAGCGATAAAAGATGCTCGGTAAAGATTTTTTTGTCTTTTGGCAAATCGCTCAATCCATACTTTCCG
>CAZPIM010000100.1:0-9741 GCA_964586385.1 uncultured Anaerolineaceae bacterium | reverse complement strand
ACTCAGTCCTTCATTCTTACTTAATTTTCGTCCAATAAATGGGGTGCACTACATTTTTAGATTGTTTGTTTTTATTTTGGGTTGTTAAAATTTGGAAAAATTGGATTACGTAGTAAGATGTATATAACAATAAAATTTAGATCAATTACACTCGCATTAATCCCAGTAGTATTTCCGAAGTGCGAGATTGAATGAAATGGAAATACTTAACGAGGAAATGATGTTATTTCGATATTCATGCAAAGATATGGGCTTAATCTGCCCATTTATAGCAAAAAGCGAATCGCAGGAAGATGTAACAAAAACAGCTTTGGAGCACGTGCTGACAGAACATCGTGACAGCTTTAATAACCTCAACACTCCTGAAGAGATCGAACGCATGCGTTTGGCTCTGGAGCGATCCACAAGGGTGGTAGTGAGTTAAGTGTTTCCTACTGCCTGATCATCTTTTTTGATGAAATGGTTATAGCCTTCTATTAACCCGCCCAGTAACCCAAAGAACAGTGTGCGCGCAAACACCAGCGCAGACATGGCGACCGCCTGCTCCAGGCTGACTTTCATTGCCACAAGCAACGCCACCAGACCAACTTCCCTTAACCCAATACCCGGGCTGAAATTAATTGGCAGATTGGATGCCAATAATAAAACCGCCCTTAATGTGCCTGCCTGCCCATAGGGTAAAATATCTGCTATTTCTAATCGTAGAAATAAACGAGTTTGTTTTTGTGGCTTGGAAATAAGAATATTGACTGGGCAAATAGACCTAAAAAATAAGACTTAACTTAATAGAAAGAATTTTCATAATTCTTTAGGTCATAAAATGATCAATTTGAGTTTTTGAGATGTTTGATAATTGACATTCGAACAAAAATATTATAATATATAAACATAAACCACTTAAAAAATGAGGTTTTGCAATGATTTCAGATCAACGACATCAAACGATCATAAATCTATTGGAGAATCTGGGGGCTGTTACTGTCTCTGATCTGGTTAAGGAATTTAAGGTTTCCGAAATGACAATTCGGCGTGACCTGGACATTCTGGAGAATCAGGGATTGCTCAGAAGAGTCCATGGTGGTGCAGTCAGTCGTAGAGGGAGAAGTTACGAACCTCCGTTTATGCTACGAACTAGTGAAAACCTGGAAAATAAAATTCGAATTAGTCAGGCCGCTGCAAATCTAATACAAAATGGGGATAGTATTACATTGGATGTTGGAACAACCACGCTTGAGATAGCCCGTCATTTGCAAAATAAACAGGATCTCACCGTGATTACTCCCAGCCTACAAATTGCTAACGAATTAATAAATCACCCTGGAATCCGGCTCATTCTGACTGGTGGAATATTAAGGATCGGTGAATTATCAATGGTTGGCCATTTAGCAGAACGTATTTTTAAAGATTTTTTTGTTGATAAACTATTTTTAGGGGCTGGTGCAGTGGATCTAAAAGCGGGTGTTTCGGAGTTTAACATAGAAGATGCGCTTGTTAAAAGAGCCATGGTTAAAAGTGCAAAAAGCGTTGTTCTGGTAGCGGACTCCTCAAAGTTTAATCAAGTTGCTTTTACATCCATCGTTCCACTTTCCGATATACACACAATTGTTACTGATAAAGAACTCGATCCTCACTTGGGTGCGCAAATACAAGCAAATGGCATCGAGTTAATTTTGGCATAAAGCTTTGGAGGTTTAATGACAACATTTATGAAAGATTTATTCGGTGTAGAAAAACCAGTTATCGCGATGGCACATGTCCCGGCGATTCCTGGAACCCCACGTTACAATCCATCCATAGGGGTTGAAGGGGCTTTGGAAATTGTCCAAAAAGATATTGAACATTTATTAGCCAACGGGGTTGACGCAATCCTTTTCTGTAATGAAGATGATCGCCCCTACACATTTCATGCTGATTTTGAAGCGATTGCTGTAATGACCCGCATCGTCACTGAATTACGACCGAAAGATCGACCATTTGGGGTGGATTTTCTTTGGGATCCCAAGGCACCCCTGGCTATCTGTAAGGCCACCGGTGGTACTTTTATTCGCGAAGTTGTGACCGGTGTGTACGAAAGTGATATGGGAATTTGGGCGCCAGATGCAGCAGCCTTTTACCGTTATCGGCACAGTATTGATGCCGACCACGTTCGTGTATTTGCCAATATTACCCCGGAATTTGCTTCACCACTCGGAACCAGGGATGTGGCGCAACGGGCACGCAGTGCGGTAGTTTCCACCCTCGTGGATGGAATTCTAATTGCCGGACCCATGGCAGGTGCAGAACCCGATTTCTCGGTGGTTCAAAGCGCTAAAGAGGCAGTCGGTGATCAAACACCTGTGCTACTTAACACGGGTGCCAGGCAGGAAAATATTCGCCAATACTTGAGTGTAGCGGATGGAGTTATCGTGGGTTCCAGCTTGAAAATTGACGGAAAAACCTGGAATCCTGTTGATCCAAATCGAGTAAGAGCGTTTATGAAGACTGTCAAAGAATTTCGCAAGGAAATTGCATGAACCATAAATATCTGCTCGGTATTGACATCGGCACGACAGGCACAAAGATCTTGTTGATTGATAATGCTGGTGGCATTATCGCGGAAGTCAACAAGACCTCCACACTCATATCCCTGCAATCGAATTGGGCAGAAGAAGACCCCCTAGAATGGTGGGAAAATGTTTGCGTTGGAATTCCGGAGTGTCTGAAATTGGGAAATGTCGATTCCGCCAATATTGTTGGTATAGGTGTAAGTGGCATGGTTCCTACAACCATTCTGGTTGATAAAAACGGAAAGCCATTGCGACTAAGCATTCAACAAAATGATGCCCGCTCATTTATCGAAATTGATGAATTTAAAACCTGTTTGGATGAAAAAGATGTCTTTTTACGTACAGGTTCAGCGATCACCCAACAAAGCATTGGTCCGAAATTGCTCTGGCTCTCAAAAAATGAACCCGATATTTATAAAGAAACCATATGGGTCATGGGTTCCTATGATTACATTAACTTTCAACTTACCGGGAAAGCCACTCTGGAACAAAACTGGGCTTTGGAAAGCGGACTTTATGATATCCATAAAAAGGATTGGGACGACCAGTTACTTCAGCTTTCTAAAATACAGCGCAATCAACTGCCTGAGGTTCATTTACCCAGTGATGTAATCGGAAACGTATCAGCTTCAGCCGCTGCATTAACCGGATTGAAAACAGGAACACCTGTGGTAGCGGGTAGTGCAGATCATGTTGCCTCTGCCTTTTCTGTTGGCGTTAAGAATAACGGAGATTTATTGATAAAGCTGGGTGGAGCCGGTGATATTTTGTATTCGCTTGATTCCTTGGCGATCAATGAATCACTGTTTTTGGATTATCATGTGATTCCAGGTTTGTATCTGATTAATGGCTGCATGGCTTCCAGCGGGTCCATCATCAAATGGTTCCGTGATCAATTTGGGGCAGGAAATGACTATCCTGCATTGGATCTTGAAGCATGGAATATTCCGGCAGGGTCAGAGGGATTAGTTCTATTACCCTACTTTATCGGAGAAAAAACACCCATTTTCGATCCTTTAGCACGAGGGATATTCTTTGGATTATCGCTTCAACATACCCGCGCACATCTCTATCACGCAATTCTAGAAGGGATTTCTTATGGTTTTTATCACCATATCCAGGTGCTAAAAGAAGCGGGATTTAATATTAGTCGCGTACGGGTCGCGAATGGTGGAGCACGTAGTAAACTTTGGCGGCAAGTTACATCAGATGTAATTGGTCTGACTCTTGAAGAAGTAGCTAATCATCCTGGATCTTCGTTAGGTGCGGCTTTTGTTGCTGGAATGGGTGTAGGTGAGTTTTCGGATTGGGAGGAGATTGAAAAGTTTATTCATCTGAAACCTTCCACAATTCCAGATCTTGATCGCCACGAAAAGTATCAGAAACTCTTCCACCTTTATCGGGACCTTTATCTAACCAATAAACCCAACTTTATCAAATTGGCGTTAATAGAAGGATTGAGTGTATAAAAAAAGAATTTTTTTCAAGGATCGTAACATGCCCACCATTAAGGTCAAAAGCAAATTTGGTTTACTGGTTTCCAACATTATTTTGATATTCGCATCACTATCAATCTTATTGCCAATTCTTTGGGTAATTCGTACCTCCCTGGCAAATCGTTTGATTGCTTATAAAATACCACCAGTCTGGTTTTTTAAACCTACACTTGACAATTATTTAACAATTTTTGATAAGTATCCTTTTCAGGATTACTTCATGAATAGTCTGATTATTTCCGCTTCAGCCAGCATTGTAGCGTTGATTATTGGTTCATTGGCTGCATATTCAATTGCTAGATTTCGAACCGGTGATCCCTGGCTGAGATTAAGTATGCTTAGTACTCAGATGTTGCCGCCAATCGCCCTGGTCATTCCCATTTTCCTGATTATGAATGTGATTAAACTATGGGATACACTTCCCGGTCTTATTTTGGCGTATCTTTCCTTCAATTTGCCATATACAGTGTGGATACTGATCAGCTTTTTCCAAAGCATTCCTGTGGAAATTGAAGAAGCTGCCATGATTGAGGGTTGTTCCAGAACGCAAGCGCTATGGAAGGTAATTGTTCCCGTTGCTTTACCCGGTCTTCTTTCTGCCGGTGTTTTTAATTTTATCCTTAACTGGAATGAATTCCTTTTCGCATTGATTCTTACTGGACGTAATACCCGCACTTTACCGGTTGCGATTGCCAGCTTGTGGACACAACAAGGCGTTAATATTGGGGCGGTATCTGCAGCCACAGTCGTAACGATTCTACCCGTGATCTTTCTTACGTATGTTATCCAGAAATCGCTCGTTAGAAATTTGACCTTTGGGTCTATTAAATAATCAAGGAGGTGTATTGGTAAATATTTTTCAAAAGGTAGAGATTTTATAAGATTTGTTTCAATAATGAGGAGAAAAAAATGAAAAAAAATCTATCAATTATTCTTGGACTGGTCATGATCTTTTCGATAGTGCTTTCTGCCTGTGCAAAGACCGACCAACCTGCCACCACATCGGACAAACCTTACCAGGGTGTCACAATCAATGTCATGATGGAAGGAGTCCCCGACACAGATTATGTTCAGGCTCAACTCAGCAAGTTTGAGGAAGAAACCGGGGCTAAAGTCAATATCGAAGTTTTGAACTACGCCTTGATGCATGAAAAACTTGTGCCACAACTCACTGCCAGTGCCGGAAAAGGCTCATATGATTTAATCGTAGTTGACAACTATTGGGTGGCTGAATTTAACCGCGCCGGCTGGTTAATGGCGCTGGATGATAAAATTGCAGCAAGCACAAAAGTAAAAATGGATGTTTACCTGCCCTCCATGCTTGAGATGGTAGGCACATATCAGGGCAAGACCTATATGTTGCCTTTTTATAATTATGCGATGGCTTTGGTTTACCGTAATGACATCTTTACAGATCCTGCTGTTCAGGAAGCCTACAAAGCGAAATTTGGAAAAGACCTGGCACTTCCAACATCAATCCCGGAATATGTTGAATTAGCCAAGTTTATGACCAGGGACACAAATGGCGATGGAACAGTGGATGTTTATGGTGCTTCCATGCAGGGTTTGCGACCTGATCCTACCGCTATGGAATTCTTGAATTATCTGTATGGTATGGGTGGCCTTCTTTACGATGTAGAGGGCAATGTCGTACTGGACGAAAAAATTGGTGTGGAAGCACTAAATTCCTATGTGAATGCCATGAAGAATGCGGCCCCTCCTGGAGCTCCTTCTTATGGTTTTGACGAAGCATTTGCAACCGTTGCTCAAGGTAATGCATTTAGCTATCTTACTTACAACTGGATGGTTCCTGTCCTGAATGATCCGGAACAATCCCAGGTTGTTGATAAGATGAAAGTAACAGCAGTACCTGGCGGAGCTGGCTTGCTGGGCGGATGGGGTTGGGCGATCCCGAATTCATCAGCAAATCCGGATGCAGCCTGGGCATTTATCGAATGGGTAGAATCATTTGATATTGCAAAAGAACGTGCATTACTGGGTGGAGCACCTACCCGCTCTGACGTTTTTCAAGATAAAGATGTCCTCGCTAAATATCCTCATTACAGTGACGTCGAAAAGATTGTGGGCGATTCGGTTATGTTCCCAATGCAATCTCGCGCACCGCAAATTGTTGAAGTTTTAGGGCGTGTAATATCAGAGACCATTGCGGGTAGCATGACCTCGGATGCCGCAATTCAAGAGTTGATCACCGAATGTGAAAATCTTAGAGATAAGTAATCTATTCTTTCCCCGGGTTCCCCATTCAATCAAAGAATGGGGAACCAATTCGAAATCTTATAAGTAGGTTTATGGCCAACAACATTTTCTTCAATAGTCTTCCCTCTCACGATCGAAAAACGGCAAAAAGATTAGTGAGCCCTGCATTTATTGGAATATGGGTTGTCGTTTTGTTTCCACTGCTATATGCGTTATATGTTAGCGTTCATGATTGGATTCTAAGCCAGGGTGGGATTGGGCCATTTAATTTTTCCAATTATCCGGATGTATTAAAAGATCCACTTCTAATCAATTCAGCCAAAAATACTGTTTTACTTACCGCAAGCGTGGTAATTGTGGAGATTTGTGTTGGTTTTGGACTCGCACTTCTGTTACACAATAAACAAATAAAATTACGAAATGTATACTTATTTATATTATTGATACCCATGTTGATGCCGCCAATCACCGTTGGCTTAATCTGGAGGCTTTTACTTCACCCGGACTTAGGGATCATCAACTACATGTTAAATTTAGTTGGGTTACCTCAACCCACATGGTTGGCAAGTCCGATTTTGGCATTTATTACCATCATTATCGTGGATGTGTGGCATGAGACAGCGTTCATTATTCTAGTGCTGTTAGCCGGTCTTACGAGTTTGCCTGATGAAATTTTTGAAGTCGCCATGATCGATGGAGCCAATGCCTGGCAAAAATTTCTTTATATTACAGTTCCTTTGATGACTCCAACAATTCTTGTGGCAACCATCATTCGTATGATTTCGGCATTGAAGACTTATGACCTGGTATATATTCTGACTAGAGGTGGACCCGGAATATCCACGGAAACGATCAGTTATTACATTTATAAGGTGTTTTTTGTGGCACTCGATATTGGAAAAAGTTCGGCAATGGCGTTTATCTTGCTGATTGTTATTATCCTGATGACACTTGTATTAATGCGTGTGATGAATAGGGTCGAACAATAATTATAGAAAAGGAAATCGATTATGAATTCTGATTTACAAGGAAAGAATTTTGTAGTGACCGGTGCCGGATCGGGAATTGGTCGAGCAACGGCGCTAGCTTTAGCGAAATCTGGTGCAACTGTTTTTGCATCTGATCTTAATCTGGAATTAGCAAAAAAAACCGTATCGGAGATCATCAGTTTTGGTGGGTCTGCATCTGCTCATCAGATGGATGTAACTAAAAAATCGGATTGTATTGCCCTGGCAGTTCTGGTGCAAAAGGAACAGGTTCGATTGGATGGGTGGGTAAATAACGCCGGGGTAAGCAGCATGAATCGTCTCACAGCTCTCACTGAAGCCGATTGGGATTTCAATATGGATGTGAATGCGAAAGGCGCTTTTTTTGGAACTCAGGCAGCCGTCAGTGTAATGGAAAAGCAAGCACCTGATCCAGTTTCGGGTTTACGTGGAAAAATTATTAATGTGGCTTCCATGGCAGCCAAAAGGGGGAATGCTCCATTTTTAGCGCATTACGTCGCCTCAAAATTCGCAGTACTTGGGTTTACTCAGGCAATCGCTGGTGAATTGGCTGAATTAGGAATAACTGCAAATTCAGTTTGCCCAGGCTATGTTGCAACCAGTATGCAAGAACGTGAATTAGAATGGGAAGCCAGCTTGCGAGGAATTTCTGTGGAAAGAGTAAAGGAACTCTATATTGCAGACACACCGTTAAGACGTCTCGAAACTGCTGAAGATGTGGCAGCAGTCATTTTATTTCTAGCTTCTTCTGCCTCGGACTTTATTACCGGTGAAGCCATTAATGTTAATGGCGGAGCCTTTATGGATTAGTTCTAATGCCAACGAAAATGGAAGCTGCGGTAAAAGCAGCGTTTGAAGCAGGGGAATTGTTAAAGAATAGATTCCGCACTGCTCTGGAAATTCGCGAGAAATCTCCATCTAACCTTGTTACCGAAGTGGATCTTCAATCGGAAAAATTGATTTTGGCATCCTTAAAATCAGCGTTTCCTGAAATTTCTGCGCTTTCTGAAGAAGCGGATTTTATTTTGGAAGAACAGCAATCTGAACGTTGGGTTATCGATCCACTGGATGGAACCACCAACTTCGCTCATGGATATCCTTTTTTTGCGGTTTCTATTGCTCTTGAGAAGGACAACCAGGTGATTCTTGGGGTTGTCTATGCCCCGATTTTGGATCAGCTTTTTACCGCAGAACAAGGATTGGGAGCTTATTTAAATAACGAACCCATCCAGGTATCTAAAACCCGGTTGTTAGACAAAGCATTATTAGGATCTGGATTTCCTTATTATGCCTGGAGTCATTCGGACAATAATTCCAGGCAATGGACGCGATTAATCAGGAAAGTTGTTTCCTTGCGTTGTGATGGAGCAGCAGCCCTGGATCTTTGTAATGTTGCTGCAGGGAGTTTGGATGGATTCTGGGAATTGGATCTTGAACCCTGGGACCTTGCTGCCGGTGCATTGATATTAAAAGAGGCTGGTGGAAAGGTCACGCTAGTGGATGGATCTCCTTTTTCCCTTTATCAACGGAGTGTCTTAGCTAGTAATGGTTTACTCCATGATGAGCTGCTTTCCGAATTAATCTCCTCAAATCCATGAGGTGCTATTCATTTATTAATAGAAAGATTAGTAGTTCGTAGGAATCGAATAATTCAAAAAACCAGCATTTAATATAAAAATGCTGATTTTTTTTATTCATTTATCGAACAGGATTCTATAAACCGGATGAGTTACATAGCTTCTTATTTAAGAAGGATTGATTTTTCCCCAACGTCAACTCTTTTCCCCCTTGGAAATCAGACCTCTTTTTTGATGAAATGGTTATAGCCCTCTATCAACCCACCCAGTAATCCAAAAAATAGTGTGCGCGCAAACACCAGCGCAGACATGGCGACCGCCTGCTCCAGGCTGACTTTCATTGCCACAAGCAACGCCACCAGACCAACTTCCCTTAACCCAATACCCGGGCTGAAATTAATTGGCAGATTGGATGCCAATAATAAAACCGCCCTTAATGTGCCTGCCTGCCCATAGGTTAGATCAATACCCACCGCCCTGGCAAAATAAATGTAGGCAAAGAATTGGATCATTTGACCACTGATTCCAAGGATGATGAGCCAAAATTGTGATGCTATACTCATCCTGCGGAAATCCGCGAAGGATTGCAGGATCTTTAACACACTTTTGCGCAAAAAAAGGAGAAGCTTGTTCTTGGGTGTCTCTTTCCAAAGTTTCGGCACACGTTGATTTAGCCATTGGCTGATGCCAGGTAATAAAAACAAAATCAACACCACTCCTGCCAGCAATAAACCGATTTGATTTATTTGTGCACCAAAGGCTGTATCGTTAAAAAACAACAGAAAACTGAAACTTAATAAAAGCGCTAGAAATATGGTAAAAATTTTCAGGTAGGCAAAGGCGGCAAAAGATTCGGCGGGTTTTTTGGATTCTTGTGCATAGCGATACCATCGCAGAC
>CAZPIM010000099.1:0-9780 GCA_964586385.1 uncultured Anaerolineaceae bacterium | reverse complement strand
GGGGCAGGTTTTAGCCATGCTAGCACAGCTCGAATAGCGCTGGCATTGTGATGGTTTAAGTGACATTGTAAAGCAATCATTTGTCCGACATCCGAGGCTTTTCCTTCAAAACCAAGAGAATTCACATCCTCTGCTCCTCCCAATATCATCAGATCAAGTTGATTGCCAATACGTACCAATCCAAATTCGCAATGATTGGCAACGGTGATTGATTTTTGCAAAATATCGATATTAAGGGTCTCAAGTTTGAAAAGTGATGGGGACATGCTTCTTTCCTGAATTAATTTTTTGGATTGGATGTGGATTGACGTACGAGGAGCTTTCCTTTTAAGATCTTTTCTTTCGGTTCAAAAGATTCGCCGGATCTGGAACGCTCGATCAAATCGAATAATAATTGACAAGCTTCCTCACCTATTGAGCGTTTTGGTTGATCGATGGTAGTTAAGGCAGGCGTGGAAAAAGCAGACATGGAAATATTGTCGAACCCGGTAACGGAAACATCTTCAGGAACACGCAAACCTGCGTCTGCCAGCCCTTTGATAACTCCGATTGCCATCAAGTCATTGAAACAGATAATGGCAGTAGGGCGGGGGGATAGTTCCAAAAAGGATTTCACACTTTTGTATCCATTCCTGGAATCTCCACCAGGCTGGTTATGAATAAGTTGTTTTTGAATCTCCAACCCGGCTTCCAGCATTTCGTCTTTATACCCGGATAATCTTTCCAGTGTCGTTCTTCCGGATTCGGAGTTCCCGAGATAGGCAATATGCCTGTGCCCAAGGTCAATCAAATGCCTGGTGATTTGCCTGCTGCCATCATAGTCATCATGGTAAATGGAGTAATGAAAGTTTTCTGCCGCCTGGTGATTCACAACCACAATCGGAAAACCATAAGTTAGTAATTGCTTTCCCTGCTCAGAACTGAAAGAGGAAGAACAAATGATCACGCCTTCTGTGCGGTGTTCCATCATTGCCTGAACAATTTTCTTTTCCCGGGAATGGTCATGCTGAGAAGCCGCAATAAAGAGACTATAACCGGCTTCCTGTGCACAGGCTTCAATCCCGAACACAATTTCACTAAAAAAAGGATCGGCGATATTGTTAAGGATCACACCAATCACGTTTGATCGATTGGTCTTCAAAGATCTTGCAGCTGCACTGGGCTGATATCCCATTTCAAGGGCAGCCAACCGGATTTTTTCTGTCGTATCAGCCGCAATAACCGTGTTTCCGCTTAATGCGCGTGAGACCGTTGAGTGAGAAACGCCTATTTTTTTCGCAATATCTTTGATGGTTGTGGCCAAGAAAATCTCCATTGCACACGTGTGCATTACTAACATATAGTTTACTGAATTGCTTCGAAAATGTCAAGATATTCAAGAAAGAATACTTGCAAAAAAATAAAAAATGTTGTACGATTTACAAATGAAAGAAATATTTCATAAATTTCAAAAATGAAAGTTAATCTAATTCGTATAAGGAGTTCCAATGGGCAACAACATTGAAGCGATTTTTTTGGATGTCGGCAATACTTTGCGTATTGTGATCGAAGATGAACCATTTCAAAAACAGGCAAAAAAGGATTTGATGCGCCTCGTGGGGGCTACAGAACCGGAAGATAAATTTTTTGATGAGCTCGAAGTGCGCTGGAAGGCGTATAGAAACCAATCCAAAAAGTCGCTTTTAGAAGCTTCCGAAAAAGAATTATGGTCCAAATGGTTATTACCGCAATATCCAACGGAAAAGATTGCACCAATCGCCGGGAAATTGACCCGTCTGTGGAGGGATCATGACGGACGTAGAGTCCCACGGCCGGATGTACGCGATGTTGTTCTGGAATTGGACCGGCGTGGTTATATTTTAGGTATCATCGCCAATACCATCACCGAAACTGAAATTCCGGATTGGCTGGTAGAGGATGGATTAACTGAATATTTTAAGAGCGTCATTCTCTCTTCCAAAGTTGCAATTCGAAAACCGAATCCGCAAATTTACCTGGATGCAGCCAAAGAAGTCAATGTTCTTCCAGAACGATGTGTTTACGTGGGTGACAATCCGGTCAGGGATGTGGAAGGCGCACAGGCAGCAGGTTTTGGGATGAGCATCATCCTGATCGAACCGGAAACCCTTAAAAAAGAACCGCCGACAGAAGAACATAAACCGGATTACATGATTAAAGAATTAAGCGAACTGCTGGATATTTTCCCTCCAAAATAGATTTTGATGGTTTGTTTTTAAAAGAAACAGGGTGAGCGTATGGATTTTCATATTGATGCTATTTTTCTGGATGTAGGCAATACTCTACGGATATTAACTAAAAACGAAGATCATCAGGCAGCAGCGCGTAAAGAAATAACGAAAATCGTTGGCACGGATGAAAACCCGGAAGTATTTTGTCAAAAACTGGATGAGCGCTATAAAATCTATCGTAAATGGGCTTTTGAAAATTTAAAAGAAGCATCCGAAGCGGAATTATGGACGCGCTGGCTGGCTCCGGAGTTTTCCCACGATTGCCTGCAAAAAAATGCCATTGAATTAACCTATCAATACCGCCAATCCATGGGGTTGCGTGTAGTTGTAGACAATGGAAAAGAAGTTGTCTATGAATTGCACAAACGCGGTTATACCCTCGGCTTGATCAGTAATGTCATCACGTCCCAGGAAATCCCCGATTGGTTGGAAGCGGATGGATTGAGTAAATATTTTTCGTCGGTGGTTTTATCGTCGGTGATCGGTATTCGAAAACCGGACCCGGAAATTTACCTGGAAGCTGCCCGTCGTGCTGGTGTCGACCCGGAAAATTGTGTTTATGTGGGGGATAATCTGAAACGGGATATTACTGGAACGCGTGCAGCCGGGTTTGGGATGGTCATCATTATGTTGGATCCAGGCGAAGAGGTCCCGCAAGAAACCACACCCGAAAACAGACCGGATTGTGTCATTCATCAATTCAATGAGTTGTTGGATATCTTTCCCGGTCATTCCCGGGTCATCATCCCTGGCACCATAGGACTTACGGTATGAATAATAAATTAACTTCACATGGTGGCATTCCTTTCGCCGGTGAAGTCCGCAAGGTGTATCAGGAAGGTCAGACGGATTATTACATCGAGCCTTTGCTGCGTACCAACCCGGAAGGCGAAGCACTTGGGCGCATCGGCAAGAATGATTCGGTCATTTTTTGTTGCCGGCGTGGAGAACGCGAAATTGAATTAACCGAAGCATTTACAGACCCGGATTTCACCCATTTTTCCCGCGATGCAATCGAAAATCTGTATTTTGTCATTTTAACCATGTATCATGAAAAATTTAAACATTTGCCGGTCGCTTTTGCACCTTCCAGATTAACCAATACCCTGGCGGAGATTCTCAGCAAGGAAAATCGCACACAATTTCATTGTGCAGAATCCGAAAAATTCGCCCATGTCACATTTTTCCTCAATGGCGGGAACAACCAGCCATTTACAGGTGAAGTTGACATACGCATTCCCTCTCCGAAAGGCATACCCTTCGAAACTGTTCCCGAATTAAGTTTGGAAGAAGTGAGTCAAGAAGTCATATCAGCCATCCAAAAAGATTATAATTTTATCGTCACCAATTTTGCCAATGGAGATGTGATTGGCCATACCTCCAGCACCGAAGCAAAGATTAAATGTGCCGAAGTTGTCGATTCCACGCTCGAAAAAGTGGTTAAATCAGCACTGGGAAAAGAATATGTGGTCCTGATTACCGCAGACCATGGCAACCTGGAAGAATTATTTACCAAAGATGGAAAACCGCATGTTTCTCATACCACCAACCAGGTTCCATTTTTCGTTCTGGATGCTCAGAATTCCAACCTGCTTTCAAATAAGAATGGCAAGTTGGCGGATATTGCTCCGACCATTCTTCAGTTGATGAGTATCAAACAACCTGCTGAGATGACAGGAGAAGTTTTGATCCATTTCGGTTCACATACGGTGGACCAAAAAGTGCTTCTGATCATTTTGGATGGCTGGGGGATTGCCACTCAAAATGCGACCAATCCAATCTCCCTTGCCAATACTCCATATTGGGATTGGCTAAATCGAAATTTCCCCTTCGCTCTCCTGGATGCATCCGGGGAAGCGGTTGGGTTACAGGCCGGTAAAGCCGGGAATTCAGAAGCCGGGCATATGAATATTGGTGCCGGGCGTGTCGTTCCTCAGGATGACGTCCGTTTAGATCAGACCATGAGTGACGGGTCCTTTTTCTCGAATGAGATTTTCTTACATGCAATCGAACATACCAAAACCAATCAATCCAATTTACACTTAATTGCTCTTCTGACAGAAAAAAGTTCGCACGGATCCATTGATTACCCGCTGGCATTATTAAACTTAGCCAGGGATCAAGGATTACAAAATGTATTTGTCCATCTGATTTTTGATGGCCGCAGCACAGAACCGGGCAGTGCACCGGATTTGCTCGAAATGATGGAAGAGAAGATGGCGGAAATTGGTCTGGGTCAAATTGTCACCGGTGTCGGGCGTGGTATTGCCCTGGACAGAGATGGCAACTATGGAAAAATTCAAAAAACCTACAATGCATTGGTTTTTGGTCAGGGCAGAAAGATTAATGGGTAAGGATTATTAATGAATATGATTTTTCTTGAAAATTTTGAGATTTTCTCAACCCGCTTGTTTGAAAAAATGAAGTTCATCAATCCTGGTTTGGATGATTTGGAGTTGTATGAATTTCAATATGCACTCAAGAATTTTACACCTGTACTCGGATGGCAAGCCGTGCAGCTGGACGAAAAGCTCGAGATTGAACACCAGCTTCAGCAAAAGGAATTTTTCCTGAGTATTAAAGATCGCCCGAAAATAGACAATAAAATTGTGCTCGATGAAAAAGTAGTTGCATTAACCCAAAAATTATTTGTTGGGCTTGTAATGGATCAGTATCCTCTTGATTGGGTGAGCGAATTTTTCTACTTTGATATCCGCGGTTTCTTTTTTATTCCTCGAACCAGGTATTTTACCAATGAAGTTCTGACTCATTTTGGGAATGACCCTTTCAAAAGCTTTGAAAAAAAACAGGAAAAATTAAAGCGCAACCTGGAAATTGGCTATAAAGAATACAAATTGGCCAACGCGGATGTTGATGGTATGCTGTTCCAGATCATCCGCAAGTTGATCGATAAAAAACCGCTTCCCATCTTGCTAACTATAGCCGGACCAACCGCTGCAGGAAAAACAGAAATTGTCTCCCGATTAAGGGAAGATTTATCCACTGAAGGTTATTCCGTCTCATCGATTGAAATGGATAATTTCAGTAAAGACAAAGAATATCGGGATACACAAAAAAATAGCTTCAATACAATTCATTTTGATCTCTTTAAAAATTGTATGCAAGAAATTATGGAAGGTAAGAGCACCCTGATTCCAGCTTATGACTTTTACAATTTGGTTTCCAGCCATGGCCCTGAAGGGAATTTAAGACCGGGTGCGTCTTCGATTAAAATTGATCCTGCTGACGTCATTTTTTTGGAAGGTAATTTTCCATTTCACTTGCCTGAAATTGCCAAGTTTCTGGGGATAAAAATTGTTTATATGGCCGATGATGATGTACGCCTGAAACGAAAGTGGATGCGGGATATCGATCTGCGTAAAAAATATGATCCGCGTTATTTTCAAAATCGCTATTTCCGAACCCAGTTCTTACGCGCGCAGGAAACCTACCTGCCCTTAATGCAGGTCTGCGAAATGGTCGTTGATACCAGTGCTGCAAGTATTTGGTTAACACCAGAATTAAAGAACCTGATTGAATCAACGGATTGATCATCCAATCAGGTATGGAATGAGACAAAAATGGATCAAAAATTTCTTGATAACCTAATCACTTCTTCTACATCAAAAATTGTCATGATCATTATGGATGGTCTTGGTGGGCTTCCACTTACTCCGGATGGAAAAACAGAACTGGAATCAGCCAAGATTCCGAATATGAATGATTTGGCTTTTCAATCTGCTTTGGGTCTCTCCATTCCCATCGGACCAGGCATTACCACCGGTAGCGGACCCGGACATCTGGCGATTTTTGGTTATGATCCATTTAAATTTGAAATTGGCCGTGGTGCTTTGGAAGCATTAGGGGTAGATTTTGACTTAGGCCCGAATGACCTGGCAGCGCGCGGCAATTTTTGCACTGTTGATTCATCCGGTGTACTGCTGGATCGTCGGGCAGGTCGATTAGCAACCGAATTAAGCCTTAAACTGATTGAAATGCTTCGAACGATTAAGATTGAGGGAGTAGAAATCTTTATCGAGCCTGTCAAGGAACACAGGTTTGCTTTTGTGATGCGTGCTCCCGGATTGGGTGATAACCTTTCGGATACCGATCCATTAAAAATCGGAGTTCCGCCCTTGTCCGTTCTTGCTGGTGATGACCAGTCTATCTTTGCAGCAAAGAAAATCAATCAATTTTTGACAAATGCCCAAAATATCTTGCGCGATCAATCCCCGGCTAATAGCATCATGTTACGTGGTTTCGCGAAAATGCCAAAAGTTCCTTCATTTATGGAGAAATATGGCCTCAATGCAGCATCCATTGCAATCAATGGGATGTATCGGGGTGTATCACGTTTGGCGGGTATGGAAGTCCTGGATGTTCATGGCATTACCCTTACGGATGAGTTTTCAACCCTCGAAAAGCACTGGCAAGAACATGATTTCTTTTATTTGCATTTCAAAAAAACCGACACCTGTGGTGAAAATGGGGATTTTGAGGGAAAAGTGCACGCAATCGAAGAAATGGATGCTTTCATTCCGCGTCTGATGGCTCTCAACCCGGATGTTGTCATCATCACCGCGGACCATTCATCCCCGGCTCTTTTACGATCTCATAGCTGGCACTCGGTGCCTTTGATGATCTATTCAAAAGTGGTCCGGCCGGACAATATCTCGGAATTTGGTGAACGGTCCTGTTTGAAAGGCAGTCTTGGAATCATGCAAGCCAAAGATGTCATGATGCTTGCCCTCGCCAATGCCGGTCGACTTGCAAAATATGGAGCATAAATTTACGAAATGAATCAATTAACAAAACCATCTGCTACGATTTTTGACCAGGAAGTATTTTCCGAAACGCTATTTGAGAAATTAAAAGTCATTCAACCCGCGCTTGAAGTGCTGGAAATCTACGAATTTCGTTATGCACTCCAAAATCTTACCCCACAGCGTGGCTGGGAAAGTGTACATCCACTGGCGAGAGTCGAAATTGAACAGCAAATAGGCAATCTTGATTTTTATTCTTCCGTCCAATTGAAACCAAAGTCCAATGAAAAAGTGATTTTGGACCAAAAAATCGTAAATCTTTCCCAAATGCTGTTCGTAGGTTTGGTGTTGGAAGATTATCCGGTAGCTTGGTTAATGGAGAATTTTTATTTTGATGTGCGTGGTTTTTATTTTCTCCACCACACCAATTATTTCACGAAGCCGGTCGTTTCATATCTGGGTGAAAAACCCTATCGGCAATTTCCGTTTGATTCAAACCTTCTTCAAAACAAACTTGCTCTGTCCTATAAGGATTTCAAACATGCACATGAAAAACTGGACCAATTCTTCATCGACACAATTTTGAGTCTGGTTCATCAAAAAAGAGAACCGTTGATCCTGGGAATCGCCGGTCCCACAGCGGCAGGCAAAACTGAAATCGTGGAGCGCTTGACGCGGGAATTTTTAAACAACAATTTAAAAGTCTGCACAATTGAAATGGATAATTTTTTGACCGATCGCGATTATAGGGAGGAGCATGGCATAGATTCATTAGGGAAACAAGCGATGCATTTCGACCTTTTAATAAAGAGCATTCAGATGATCCGAATGGGTCAAATAATACAAATTCCGCAATACGATTTTATTGCAGCCACTTCTTCTCACGATCTGGACGGGAATCTAAAGAACGGTGCAAAGATGTTAACCATTGAGCCTGCTGATATAGTTTTTATGGAGGGTAATTTTCCATTTTTATACCCGGAATTAGCGGATCTGATCGATATAAAGACCGTTTATTTGACTTCCGATGAAATTCGTTTGAAAAGAAAATGGCGCAGAGACATGGATTTCCGCAAGAAATATGACCTGAACTATTTCCGCAACCGTTATTTCCGGGAACAAATGATCATGGCACAGGAAGTCTATCTTCCCCAGATGCTCAAGTGTGACTTCGTCGTGGACACATCCGCAGCCAGATTGTGGCTCGGTCCTCAAATGAAGAAGAATTTGGACAAAAATCACATTTCGGATTAAGCAAAGTCCTGATTCCTGTCCATAGAAGAAAATCTTACATTTTTACAATTTCAACCGGTATCCAACGCCGGGTTCTGTATGGATGTAAGTTGGTCTGGATGGGTCAGGTTCAAGTTTGTGTCTCAGATTGCTAATATTTACCCTCAGAATGTGTAAATCATTGTAACCTTCTCCCCATACCTGGCGCAGAAGTTGATGATTAGTAAGAACCTTACCAGCGTCGATCACCAGTAACCGTAAAATATCATATTCAGTAGGAGTCAATGTTACTTTTTCATCTTTAACGGTAACCATTCGGTTTGCAAGATCAACAGTCAAAGCCCCGAATGATAAAACCGGTTCAGCAGTCCCGCTAATCTGACGTCGCATCACAGTTTTTATCCGGGCTAACAATTCGCCCATCCCGAAAGGTTTGGTTAAATAGTCATCTGCTCCTGCGTCCAAAGCAGCAATTTTATCCACCTCTTGTTCCCGGACCGATAGGATGATGATCGGAATCTGTGACCATTCTCTTAAACGCCGGATTACTTCTATCCCATCAATGTCCGGTAAACCGAGATCGAGGATCATAAGGTCTGGTCGTGCGGTTGCAAGCGTTTGAATCGCTTCATGACCTGTGGCGGCTTCACTGACAATAAACCCTTGTCCATTTAAAGCCACACGTAAAAACCGCTTGATCGCAATTTCGTCATCAACAACCAGAACTTTTAACCCAAATATCGTCATGATTCATTCCCTTTAGGCAAAGAAATCAAAATCGTGGTACCACCACCTGCACGGTTCTTCGCGAAAATTGTTCCACCATGTAATTCTATGATTCCTTTACAAATTGCCAATCCTAGTCCGGTCCCATTGACGCTTTCAGGGCGTGAAACACGGTAAAATTTATCAAAAACCTTTTCCAGATCTTCGGCGGGGATACCAATTCCCCGGTCATTGATATCAATTTTGATCTCATCATTCGTTTGTGATACGTTGATCTCAATTGGTGTTTCCATGGGAGAATATTTCACCGAATTATCGATCAGGTTGACTAGCGCCTGTACAAATAAAGAAAAATCCAATGACAGGAGGGGTAGGTCATCAGGGATCTTGACTTCAACAGGTTTCGTTCCAAGACGTTCTTCTAATTGGTTGAGTGCAGCCCCAATAGCGTCCTGGATATCACTGGGTTCACGTCTGAGGTGAATTGCATTCGCTTCCAGGCGCGTCATATTCAACAAGTTGCCTACCAGGCGATTCAATCGTTCTGCTTCGCCATAAGCAGTGTCGAGCAGACTTTTGTGATCCTTAGGATCCAATTGTAGTGTCTCATCTCTAAGACTACTTAATGCACCTGTAATACTTACCAATGGTGTGCGTAGATCATGGGAGATCGAATTGAGAAGAGCAGCTTGAAGTTTTTCAGTCGCTAGTAAAAGCGATGCCTTACGAGCTTGTTCGGCAAGCGTGGCACGTTCAATTGCAAGTGCGGCTTGATAAGCAAATGCATTGAATACTTGATTTTGCTCCGG
>CAZPIM010000098.1:8486-9783 GCA_964586385.1 uncultured Anaerolineaceae bacterium | reverse complement strand
ACCGCTAACCACAACCTATGTGGCTGTTGTGAAATCATTGGTTGTGCCACTTGTGGTGATTGGATATTTTTCTTTGCGTATTCAGAAAAGTTTTATTTTTTGGCGTAAGCAGCTAAAACCCGTTGACGCGCAAAATTATGATCCACAATCGGGTTGGGGTAATCTTTTCCAATCGTAACACCACATGCTTGTTGGTCTGAGTCAGTCATTTCCCAGGGAGTGTGGATAAATTTTGTCGGGACATTAGCCAATTCAGGAACCCATTTGCGCACATATTTCCCCTGAGGGTCAAATTTTTTTCCCTGCAAGATGGGGTTAAAGACCCGAAAATATGGTGCTGCATCAGTACCCGTACCAGCAGTCCACTGCCAGCCACCATTATTGGCAGCCGGATCACCATCCACTAACATTTCCATGAACCAGCGCTCACCTTCCTGCCAATTAATCAAAAGATGTTTCACAAGAAAAGAGGCAGTAATCATGCGTGAGCGATTGTGCATCCATCCTGTGGCGGTCAATTGACGCATACCGGCATCAACGACCGGATACCCGGTCATGCCAGCTTTCCAGGCTTGTAGATCCTGACTTGAGTCCCTCCATTGAATATCCCGAAAGGAAGGATTAAATGCCGTTGATAATACATGTGGAAAATGATAAAGAATGGATTGATAAAATTCCCGCCAGATGAGTTCACTGATCCAGGTTTCAGTGCCATGCATCGAATCGATCAGTTGATTCGATCCGGATTTCTTTCTGGCTGCAACGATCGCCTGTCTGGCAGAAAGCATTCCAAAGCGCAAATACGGAGAAAGAGACGAGGTTCCAGCAACTGCCATCTCATTGCGGTCCTGTTCATAATCAAAAACCGGACCATCCAGGAAATGCATTAAGCGTTTATGTGCCTCCTGCTCACCCGCCGGAAAATTTAGCAAAACCTTAAAATCAGGGATCGGTTCTGAATGAATTTCCGGTAAGGGTGGTAAAGCAGATGGAGCAGATAGAATATGGTCTGAAAGTGGTAACGCCATCCAGGCTTTTTTGTATGGTGTAAATACTGTATATGGTCTACCATCTGTTTTTTTAACTGCTTCGGTGGGATGTATTCCCAAACCATGCACCAGGTGGAGATCCAGTTGTTTTACAATAGCTAAATCTCTGCGCGCTGCATATGGCGAAACATCCGCTTCTGCAAAAATACGATGCGCATGCGTTTCTTCGACCAGACGGCAGAGTTCGATGTATGGATCTCCCCTCCGGATTACAAGCCCAGATCCTAACCGGCGCAGGTCAGAATCCA
>CAZPIM010000098.1:3078-8386 GCA_964586385.1 uncultured Anaerolineaceae bacterium | reverse complement strand
AGGATCTGACCGGAACTTGGTTGTAATAAGGCAGCTAAAATGGACAACATGGTCGTTTTGCCGGATCCACTGGGGCCAACCAAGGCTACAAATTCACCTGCCGAGACGTTGATGGAAACATCATCGACCGCTTGAATGGTCCCAAAGTCTGTTTGATAGGATTTAATAACCGATCTGGTTTCGAGTGCGTAGGTTGATTTTTCAGAATTCATCATGATGATAACCCCAGAGCTTTGAGTGGCTCAATTTTCACGGCATATCGAATGGAGACCAGACCGCCTAATGGTCCAATTAATAAGAGCGCAATTAAGGCGATTGCCGAAGTCGTGCCATTAAAAACAATTGGGACTGTTGGCGGAAATGTAAGTGAGAATAAAAAGGTTAACAATCCGCCGATCAAGACCCCAATCACGGTGATGACGACAATTTGAATGATCGAGGCAGCAGCCACAATACTGTTTGCTGCACCGATGGCTTTTAACACACCAATTTGTGCTACTTTTTGTAAAATCTGAATTTGGAAGAAGCCACCAATCACCAGAATTCCGATAAAGAGCGTGAAACCACCCTGGGTATTTAATGTGCTCTGTTGAGCCGAGTAACCCGGTAATGCTTGAATGGCTTCTTTTAAGGTCGCCACTTCTACATTGTCTACCTGGGAAGTAAGACTCTCACGAACCGCTTCTACATTTTCCGGATTTGTTACTTTTACTAAAATTACATTCGCAACCGGGTTAGAACTATTTAGCTCAGCTTCCGATTTTGGACGAATACGATCCCAAGTATAAAATGGCACAAAAACAGATGGTTGCAGACTATATTGCTGACCGTCGGCGATACCTACGATACGCAGCTTGTAAAATTCATCTTTTGTGCCCTGGGTCACTCGAATTTGTACCTCATCTCCGATAACAAGTTTGGAACGGATGGCGGTATTACGATCCAGAATGACTTCTTGTGCCAGGTCAGTACTGAGTTGTGAACCCTGAACGACTTTTGGTTCACCAATATGTCCCGGTTCGACGCCTAAAACTGCAATCTTCAGGTCTTTATCCTGTAAAGGTAATAACAAGGTAGCACTGGATGTGCCTAACATGCCGGCATCCTCAACCCCATTTACTCTTCTAACTGCTGCAAGACGGTTTCTGCTTAAGCGGCTGGCTTGAATTAGAAAATCGGATTTTGACTGATAAACAATCAACTCACCATTCAGTTTGGATATATATTCGCGATTACCATTCCCTAAGCCCTCTCCCAGCGCAGCAATAAACAACACAAGCAGGGTAATTAAGGCGATAACCATGCTGACCAGTAAAAAACGGCCACGATTTCTCCAAACTTCTTTTACAGCCAGATAGGCTGAAACCATTAACATTTTTCCCATAATTTGCTCCCTAATCTATCTACGGTAAGAAATAAACTGCCGCTGTCATACCCCATCGCAATTCAGGTTGCAATTGGTCCAAAAGGATCGTTACGGTATAGGTTACATCACCACGCTTTTCTTCAAAACGGGTATTGATATCAATAACTTCCCCTGTTAATGTCATGTCTGGTAAAGCATCAAAAATGATTTCTGTTTTTTGACCTGATTTAACTGAGGGAATGCCTAATTCAGAAAGGTTATCTGTTTTGACCACCATGTTGGAAAAATCTGCAATTGTTATGACAGGGGTTCCTGGAACAATTCTTTGCCCTGGCTGTAAAGCCATGTCAACGATTGTACCTGCCATGGTTGCTTTTAATTCAAACGCATTGATTTGAGACTCTGCACTGACTAAAGCCGCTTTGGCAGTTTCTAAACGCGCTTCTGCTAATGCAACCTGATCGGGATCCAAACCGTCTCCTGCATCCAGTTTATTAAACTTTTCTTCAGCAAGTTTAAGGTTTTCAAATGCCAGATCAAGGATCGCTTTGTTTTGATCGGTTTCATCCGAATCATATTCACTTTGGGCGTCATCAACTTTTTCCTGCCATTCGAAAACAGCAGTCTTGCTGAGTAATAACTCTCTATTTGCGTTGTTTTTCAGAGATTCTAAAGACTGTTCAGCAGCTAAAACTTCCTGTTGCGCGCGGGCAATTGCAGTAGTTACTTCCGGTGAGACTGCAATTCGGGCCAAAACCTGACCCTCTTCAACGGAAGCGCCATCCTCCACCAGGATTTCTGATACCGTTCCTGAAATCGTGAAAGATTGGTCTAAAGTGTTGATTGGGAACAGTTTTCCTTCTGCAATCAAAGTGTCCGGGGCAGTTGACTCAACGGTTGGGACGACCGGAGTACTTTTTGGGCTACATGCTGAAATAATAAATAAGCCAGCGATCATTAAAGTGATTAGTAAGATTTTATTTTTCATTTCTTAAACTCCAATAATAAGAATAATTAATCATTTTTAGGACCAATGGGACCATCAAATGGTTGATCCCAATTGGTTGAAAGTACACCGTTAAGTAACAAATCCAATTGCGGATGGTCCGCGATATGGTCGTAATAATAAGGAAGAATAATTTTTCCACCCTTACTGATAATAAATGTTCCGGACATTTGCATTGCATCCTGACCGGGTGGTGGCGGTTCAACTTTATATCCTTTTTTCTGTGATTTAGAGATACCGGACCAAACTTTCGGATTTAGAAAAGTCTGGAAAATGGTCCCACGCTCCAATCCAAACGCCTGATACGCTATTCGTTCCGGATCCGCAAGACAAAATAACCCCGGGGCATATTTTTCTGCGAATATTGCAGTTGCTGCCGGATCACCCTGCATAATAATTGCAATATCCAACCCTGCTGCATTAATTCTGTCTTTCCCGGCGACTAATTCATCCAGCATTTCTTTGCATTGTGTACAACCGAAATGGCGTGTAAAAGCAAGTAAGAGTGGACGATCCTGCCAGAGACTATCCAGGCGAACCGGCTCCCCGCCAGTGTTGAGCAAGGTCAGGTCAGGTACCGGCCAATTAAAATTAAGTTTTTGATTTTTTTTCATGTAATTTCCTTTAATTCCTAAATTTGTGACATCAAATTATTTCTATAAGAATCAATCCAATTCCAAATAGGTCTTCCTGCTTCACCCAGCGTTTCTTCAATCAAACGCTGATATGCTTCCAAATAAGTATCTAAACCAGTTTGATCAATGTTTCTCGCCGCAAGTAGTTCTTTCACCCAATCCAAATCAATAGACAGTAAAGAAAGATCATTAAAAAATAGCGCTGCAGACAAACGACTGCCAAAAAAAGCATTTACTTCCATAATCGAATTCAGGTTAAAGACCTCAACGTCAATTGAATCCGCTATTTCGTTTTCAATGACAGCACGTTTTCTTCGGAAGACATTTGCTAATTCATCATCCTGTTTTACTTCTCCGATTTCAAACTTCAAGGAAGTAGGATCAACCAGCAGACGCTCGATAAGCTGAAGTGAATTTTCCAAATTTTCTCCGAGAAAAATACCGGATATATTTTTGTCCAAAGTTGGAATACGATTGAAGATCAAACCACCAAAAGCAAAAGGGATCCCCAAAGGTTTCAGAGAATTGGCAACAGCCTGGAGAGTCGCTGCGGTTGTGAGTTGTTGGGCAGCCATCACAATCACATTTGGCTTGATCATTTCAGCGGTATAACGAACCTGCTCAAAAGGGATATCTGCACCCAGGTAAATTACAGTGTATCCTTTTCTTTGAAGAAAAAGGCTTAACATCAATAATGGAAAGGTATGCAATTCCTCCGGCGGACACCCGACCAGGATGGTTCCTTTACGCGTTGGTGCTGGCGTGGCTGTGATCAAGGCTTCCAGACGGCGAGCAGCCAAGGCAGAAGCAAAATGTTCCTGTTGGGCTGCTGTTTTGCCTTGATGCCAGGATTCGCCGATCAGATGAAGTCCACGTTGAAGCACTTCGACACAAACTGTTTCAACCGGATAGAGGGCAAACGCCTGATTTAGTATTTCTTCCGCTTTTTTTCCGTCAAATTTCATACAGGCATCCAGCCAGTTATTTTTAAGATTTTCGATGCGGGAATTATCGTCATTTTCAGCAATACGATACTCTTTTTCAATATTCGGATATTTTTCAAATGGATTGATTCCTGCATTAAGCATTTCCTTCCACAAATCCACTGCCCTACTGATGCTTAATCCTTCTGCCTGGCGGGCTTTCAACCATTTGATGATTTCTATGTCATAAGCGGAATAAAGACGGTGACCTCCTGCTGTACGTTGTGGCTTGGGTAAATCATAACGTTTTTCCCAGGCTCTCAGTACGTCTGCTTTTAATCCAGTTTCCATTAAGACAGCGTTGAGATTATAGATGGCAGATTGATTGAGGATCGTCATGAAAAAACCTTTCATAAATTAACAAAAATCCGTGCTTTGACTAACAAATTCATTTTATCGGATTGTTTAAGTTTTGTCAAGATATTGTCCATATATATATCGACAATATCTTGACAATCTTAACCTAATTTGTTATGATGAGGTTATAAATCAACAAATAAAACAACACGGGAGTATGAATGAATGTTTTGATTGCCGGCGGGTCGGGATTAATTGGGCAGGCACTGACTGAGAGCCTGATTCGGGATGGACATTTTGTTACCATTTTGTCGCGAAAGAACCTGGCAACATTAGAATTCCGGCCCAATTTAAAGTTTGAACAATGGGACGGGAAAACATCGCATGGGTGGGGACATATCATAAATGAAACAGACGCCATCATCAATTTAGCCGGCGAAAACATTTCCGGTGGTCGATGGACAGCGAAACGAAAAATTGCTTTGCGGGAAAGCAGAGCCAATGCCGGTGCTGCGATTGTCCAGGCAGTGCGAGAAGCGGAAAGAAAACCAAAAATTCTGATTCAGGTTTCCGGGGTTGGCAGTTATGGCATCAGTGAAAATAAAATTTTTACCGAAAATGACCCTTATGGGAATAATTTTCAGGCAGAAATTTGTAAAGATTGGGAATCCAGTACGCAATTGGTGGAAACAATGGGCGTTCGAAGAGTAGTTGCACGTTTAGGAGTTGTTTTTACCTTAAAAGGCGGTGCTTTACCAATCATTTTGTTGCCTTTTCGATTATTTGTTGGAGGCACATTGGGTTCCGGGAGACAATGGATGCCATGGATTCACATGGAGGATACAATTCGTGTTTTCAAATTCTTGATTGAAAACCCGGATGTTCACGGAACAATCAATGTTGCTGCCGGATCAATACCGAATAAACAATTGGCAAAAACAATCAGCAAAACCATGCGAAGACCTTCACTCATTCCGGTTCCGGCTTTCATTCTTCGTTTAATATTGGGAGAAATGAGCAC
>CAZPIM010000098.1:0-2978 GCA_964586385.1 uncultured Anaerolineaceae bacterium | reverse complement strand
TGACCGAACGCCCACTCAAATGGGATGGTCAAAACCCTTATAGTTCTGAAGCACAAATAGAACTCGTTCTTGGATTGTTGGATCATTACAACTTGCAGAAAGCAATTTTGGTCGGCAATTCCGCTGGCGGCACAATCGCAATGCAATTCGCGCTGGCTTATCCGGAGCGTGTGTCTGCCCTTATTCTGGTTGATCCGGCAGTGTATGGACAGGCAGGTGGTCCTAAGTGGATCCGATCCATACTATCAATTCCACAAATTGACCACTTGGGACCATTATTTGTTCGAAAATTACTCGAAAATGGATCCAACCTGGTTGAATCCGCCTGGAATGATCCTTCAAACATAACTACCGAAACAATAACGCTTTATAAAAAACCACTTTTGGTAGATAATTGGGATAGAGCATTGTGGGAATTTACATTAGCCAGCAAATCATCTAATTTGGAAAATGAATTGGATCAATTTTTGATGCCGATCCTCGTTATCACAGGTGACAATGATCAAATCGTTCCAACGAATGATTCTATTCGGCTTTCACAAGCCCTGCCAAATGCCAAACTGGTCATAATCAAGCAAGCAGGTCACGTTCCACATGAAGAAAAGCCAAAAGATTTCTTAAATGCAGTACAGGAATTTGTATTAAATAATTCATAGATTACGCGAATGCGCAGGAGAAAATAAATGCCAAAAGTAAACATCAATACCCAAGCCCCGGACTTTTCCATCAATGATTTTAAAGGTGAGCCGATTAAATTATCACTTTTTAAAAATAAATCAAATGTATTGCTAGTCTTTAATCGCGGTTTTACCTGACCATTTTGCCAAGCGCACATGACGCAGTTGCGTCAAGATTACCAGGAGTTTGTAACCAGAAATACAGAGATTGTTGTTGTGGGTCCTGAAAATGCGGATGCTTTCCGTAATTATTGGACAAAATACAATTTACCATTTATTGGTCTACCGGATCCTACCGCCAGTGTTCTTAAAAGCTACGGTCAAGAGGTAAACATTTTTAAACTGGGAAGAATGCCCGCCCAAGTGATCCTGGATAAAAATGGCATTGCAAGGTTTGTTCATTACGGACATACAATGTCTGATATTCCAGACAACAAAGAATTATTTGATCTCTTAGATGAAATAAACAACCAGGAAGGGGAACGATTATGAATATTTTATTAATTGCAAAAATTATTGCGGCAATTGCAACGGCATTAACAGGAGTCTTGGCCCTCATCAAACCAACTGCAGTCTATGGATTCACCGGTCTTATCGCTGAAGGACCACGCGGAATTTCTGAAATCCGCTCAATATTTGGCGGTCTTTTTATCGCACTCGGAATCGCTCCATTTCTATTTGGAGAAAGTGCTTACGCGGTGCTTGGCTTTGGATATTTAGCTATTGCAGGCGTACGGTTGATATCCATCATCATTGATCATTCGACGGCATCTTCAAATTGGATTAGCCTGGGAATAGAAATCGTTTTTGGAATAATATTGATTTTGAGGCATTAAAATGACAACTCGAATCATAACGGATAGCACCTGTGATTTACCTGCTGATGTCATCAGCAAATACGGTATTCGCGTAATTCCTCTCCACATTCACGTTGGAAACGATGATTTTCTGGATGGAATTGATATTACACGAGAACAATTCTATGAAAAACTGCCAACTTTTCGTGAACAGCCAACAACGGCGGTTCCTTCACTGCAAAAATTTCGGGCAATGTTTGATTCCCTGGCTGAGGAAGGAGCAGATGAGGTTTTATCAATCCACATTTCTGAATCCTTAAGTGCAATTGTGAATGTAGCAAAAACTGCAGCGAAAGAAACAATTTCTGTTGCCGTTACGGTTTTGGATTCCCGTCAGCTCAGCCTTGGAACAGGGTTTTTGGTACACACGGCGGCTGAACTAGCAAAGGCTGGCCGAACAGTTAAAGAAATTCTGCCCATACTCGAAAATCAGATCAAACGAACACATGTCTGGGCTGCTCTTGATACATTAGAATTTTTGCGCCGAAGTGGAAGGATGAATCGGGTAGTTTCCACCATTGGTGAAATCCTCCAATTAAAACCAATTCTGAAAATGTATGATGGCGTTTCCGGTGTGGAACGGGTGCGTACGCAAAAAAAAGCGGTCGCCAAATTGGTGGAAATGTTACATCAATATGCTCCATTTGAAAAAATCGCCTTTCTACATTCCGGAGCGATTGAACAGGCAAAGTTTTTACAGGCCGAATTAAAAAGTCATCTCCCAAAAACAGAAATTTGGTTTGAAGTGATCAATCCAGTTTTAGGTGCCCATATTGGTCCCGGTGTCGTTGGTTTTGCCTGTGTTTCAAAAGAATAAAGGAGATTAAATTATGTCCTTTCTTGAAATTTACGGAATTGGCTTTGGAATCATCCTGTTATTGATGACAATTCTGTGGCTGGTAAGTTTGTGGTTGAAGAACTCGAGCATCGTGGATATTTTTTGGGGAACAGGATTTGTCATCGCAAACTGGGTTTATTTCATGCTTACACCAGATGGTTTCATGTTAAGGAAACTCATCATCAGTATCCTTGTTTCTATTTGGGGATTACGCCTTTCAATGTATATTCTCCTAAGAAATTATGGAAAACCTGAAGATTTTCGATACCAAAAATGGCGAAAAGAATCCGGAAAAATATGGTGGTGGAAAAGTTTTTTTCAAGTCTTCCTCTTGCAAGGCGTCCTTTTAGGAATCATTTCCATTCCTTTATTAGCTGCTCAAATCAATCGTTTGCCGGATCTATTAACGGTTTTTGATGTTTTGGGTGTACTCGTCTGGTTATTTGGCTTTTACTTCGAATCAATGGGCGATTATCAACTGGCGCGATTTAAAGCGAATCCGGAAAATAAAGGTAAAGTAATGGACAAAGGAGTCTGGCGATATACACGCCACCCGAATTATTTCGGTGATTCGGCGCAATGGTGGGGATATTTTCTGATCGCAGC
>CAZPIM010000097.1:0-9825 GCA_964586385.1 uncultured Anaerolineaceae bacterium | reverse complement strand
ACGCTCGGCTATTTTGCAGGTTTAACTGAAAAAGCTTACCTTGGTGTTCTGGTAACTGGTGTTATTTATCGTCATCCCTCCGTTTTGATGAAGATGATCAATACTCTCGATATTCTTTCCGGAGGTCGTTCCTATTTAGGCATTGGTGCGGCTTGGTATGAAGATGAAGCAAAAGGCTTTGGGATCCCTTATCCTTCAACAGCAGAGCGGTTTGAGCAATTGGAGGACAATTTAAAACTAGCAAAGGCTCTCTGGGATGGGGATAAGGTCTCCTTTGAGGGCAAGCATTTTTCTGCTCCGTTGATAACCAATAATCCCCGCCCGCTTTCGAACCCGCATCCACGCATCATGGTTGGCGGTACTGGTCCAAAAAAGACCATGCGCATGGTTGCTCAATATGCGGATGCCTGCAATATTGGCGCTTGGGTGGGCACTGAAAATATGCAAAAAGCTCTCGACAACCTCAAAGCACATTGTGAGACTCTGGGACGAGATTATGACACAATCGAGAAAACATCCCTCAGCTCAGTAAACCTTTCCGGAAAAGATACCGTAGATAGCATCATTCAACATATCAAAGATCTCTCAAAGATGGGATTCACACACGCGATTTTTAACATGCCGGATGTCTACAAAGAGGCAACGCTCAAGATCTTTGCAAATGAAATTATCCCGGTTGTTACCGTACTCTGAAAGAAAACTCTAATGCGTGCGGCTTTGTGTTTTTCAGCGGTGATAATTCAGATGTTTTGTAAGGAACGAAAGTCTGAGCCAAGACCAAATTTTGAGATTTGGGAGTCAAGTTTCTTCTTTTCAGGCATGATTTACTCGGACTTGTATTTTTTGCCCTTGATGTCAGTAATTTAAAAATGGCCTCTGTTCCTGTTTTCCAAAGTTTTATCCCTCTAAATGCAACCTTTCGGGAACGCAAAGACCGCGGAAATGGGCATTTGTGGTTTAAAAATGCCATGATCCCTTTATACTTTATCTTAATTTTTGCTTTAAAAATCAGTGAAAAATTAACCAAAAGCAAGACACTTGTGTCAGCGCACGTTTTATTTGCTCTTCCAGCAGGTAAAGCCTTCCAATGATGTAAAGAATAAGTTATTCGGATGACTCTAATTAGACTGGAGGAGTCATAAAGTTGGTTAATATTCCAGTTTTTATAGACCAATAGAAAACAGTAAAATAAGATAATTAGAAATTTCGGTAATATTCTCCACGAGGGGCTTCCATCGATGGTGAAAATATTAAAAAAAACCACTTATTTATTATTAAGGAATATAAAAACTCTCTTACGCAGAAAAATCACATAAGAGAGTTATTTACTTTTCAGGGTTTTATTCAGTTATTCTAAGAAATTCGAGTTCCATACTTTTGGCAATTTATAAGCTAGGGGCAAAGACGCCGGAAAAGATCAACCAGGCAAGCGTGGTTTTGGCTGCCAGACTGAGAATTATATAAACTCGTTCACCGAAAAGATAATCTTTCCATTTACCAACCTTTTTGTATTGCAAGTACATATTCAATGCGAAAATATTGAAGAATACAAAGAGTGTTGGGATGATAACATAAACGAATGCTGGTGGTTTGGCATCTCCGCTGTTGACAGCTCCCATGAAGTACAGGAAAACCACAACCCATGGGGCAATACCAGCAATACATCCATACACAAACGAAGTCCAATTAACCTTATCCGTGTATTGATTGTGGTATTCCATCATGATACCGAACAGGTTCATTGATGCATTGACTGCAAAGGCAAGGATGATTGCGCCGATGTCATTGATACCTACCAATAGACCTATAAGGACGATCATTAGTGATGAACTGAGAGCATATTCGTAGAAACGTACCGGATTCATTCCCATCTTGAGCACTTTCGCATACCATTTAAAGGCGAACGTTGCCAGGCTAAAGTGCGCCACCGCTGAAAGCAGCAGGAAGAGCGCAACGCCAATCCCCAGCGGGATGTCGAAAAGTTGCTGTGGATTGGCCACCAGACCGCCTAATTCCCGGTTGAAGGTCAGATAATTGGAGAAAACCGGGTAAGTCTCTCCTGGGGTATCAATCATTAAAGTAATGATGATCATAAACAATCCCTGCACGAAATGTAAAAATCCCATAATCAGGTTAAATCTACGTAATTTTTTGATCTTCAAATCAACTGAAGAAATAGAGCTGGCCTTTACTTTTTCATTTTTCATATTATCTCCAAATAAAAACTTAGAATTTATACTCGAATTCCACACCAATAAAAAAATTTCTACACTTCTAAACATGCGAAGAATCTTAGTAATAGTTTCTACATTGTAGCATTTTTCACAACCCAAATGGTGAAAACCAAACTAGATGTACAACCCAATATTTTCAGATTGAACATGTATTTTCATGAATGTTTTGACAAGTTGTTACAGCTGCAGGTTGTAAAACTGGTAAATGCTTTGAATTGTTTTTAATTATAAATTGACAATGATGAAAATGTAGTTGAATGGATGATTTGGCGATTATTTCTAAACCAATCCATGACAGAAGACTAGAATAACAAACTGGGTACGATTAGAAATTATTCTTTCTTGAATAGTGAACTATTTGGTTTTAATAATATTCCTTCGGGTAATTGCAATCTCACTGTAAATTCTGAATTGGTAAACGCTAGCGTTTTTAATTGGAAGACTGCCATTTTTCTTTCGATTATTTTCTCAGCCAAGATCGTTAACCTTCGATATTCACAAGCACTATCCCTGTTATAATTAAATTTGAAAAAGAATATCCTGTCACTGTTTCACGAATACCTTCCACAGAAATTGATTGAGATTATAATGTCCCGGGTAACCGAGGTCAATCAAGTCATCGGAAATTGTGGCGAAAAATACCGATAGAACTAACCGCACAAGGAGATAATTCCATGAAGCAATCTGATCGCAATGCTTTACTTACTTTTCCTGTTCTCATCCTAATCGGTCTTTTAGTCGCGTTGGCAGGCAGCCAGGGAGGAAGATCAATTGGCGGTATTCCAGTATTTTCTTTAGCGGTTGGGCTGGCTTATCTTATCCAATGGTTGGCTTTTATCCCGGCTTACCGGCTGCAAACCGAAAAATTCTTTGATTTGACTGGGAGTATCACCTACATCTCCATCATAAGCATTGCCGCTCTCTTGAGCAAGGGTTTGGATGCGAGGTCGATCCTGCTCTGGACTTTGGTCGTCATCTGGGCTATCCGTTTGGGCACTTTTCTGTTCAGCCGCATCCGAAAGGCAGGCAAGGACGACCGGTTTGATGAAATCAAACCATCCTTTATCCGTTTTCTCAATGTCTGGACCATCCAGGGCTTATGGGTAACATTTACAATGGCAGCTGCTTTAGTCGCAATCACATCTGCGAATCGCAAAGAGTTGGACATAATTGCGATTATCGGCTTCCTGGTATGGATTCTTGGTTTTTCGATTGAAGTAGTAGCTGATGCCCAGAAAAGCCGTTTCAGTGCAAACCCGGAAAACAAAGGGAAGTTTATTCAGACCGGTTTATGGTCCCGCTCTCGCCATCCAAATTACTTTGGTGAAATTTTGCTCTGGGTTGGTGTGACAATTATCGCTATTCCTGTTCTGCAAGGTTGGCAATGGATTGCCCTGATCTCTCCTGTTTTTGTCACTCTGCTTCTCACCCGTGTCAGTGGAGTTCCTCTTCTTGAAAAGAAGGCTGACCAAAAATGGGGCGGCCAGGCAGATTATGAAGCCTACAAGCAGAAAACACCCGTATTGATTCCCAGGCTATAACTAAAATCCTTTCATTTGACCTTTCCAGGGAGCAGGTTGGTGGGATAAAAATTCATCCACGCTTGGACCTCCCAATTTTTTCAATCGCCATATGCCGTAAATATAACTAATAACCAACACAATAAATGTAATCGGCCAACCCAGTAAGACATTAGTCCACCCAAGCAGGTTGACATTCCCCTGTTGGTAGAGGGCATATTCAGCAGTCAGGCGTGCAGCAATGAAAGTGGTCCAAATCCCGGTGACTTCTGTATAAGCAGGGCGAACATTGGGCAGCCAGTACCATTCTTTTGGCCAGGAGCGGGTAAGATGGCTGCTCCAGGCAGCCAGTGGTTTACCAATCCAGATGGAGAATATCGCAGCCGCCAATAAAGCGCCACTGGTAAGTAGATCAGGCAGAAAGAAACTCGCTGCATTTTGAGTGAACCAGGCTAACCCCGCCGCTATCAAAGTCAAAACCAGCCCACTTAAGGCATAATACCAGGATTGTTTTCGAACTAAGCGCAACACTGTTAGGATTGCTGCCAAAGCCAAAGCTGAGAGCGTGGCCGGGACCAACCCGGCGAGCATATTTACCAAAGCATATAACAATGGTGGGATGATCGTATCCGCTGTATTGGTCCGTCCAGAAAAAACGGTGCGGAATTCTTGAAGGAGCTCTTTAATTTTTTTGATCATTTCAATTTCTTTTATCCCTCATTTAATTAAAATTACAGAGTATTCTCATAATGTTGCTAAAATCCACAGCTCATATGCTCTAGAACGCAAAGCTCAAATTTTTTTGTTTACAAGATATCCATTTGAATACAGTTTATATGGTGCCATTTAACTAAATCGTTTTCCGTACCAGAAGCGCTTCCAGTCATTCTCACACGTTTGGAGAGCTATCAGCGTGTACAATGCACCAGCCCAGAACCCCAATACCATCATTAGTATCACCCAGATGATAGAAGGTAAGGCTGCTTTCTCACGGAATACGATCCAACAAGAAAACAAGCTAAACCCAACATACAGATCCACCAGCGAGACGATACCCCATGGCATTGCAAGAAGCTTGGTCCCTTCCGCAGAAAAATTTCCAATGGTAAATCCATAAACTAAAACAACGGTCATCGCAATCAGACCCATCAGAGTAACGATTTTTGCGATTTTCATAAGTTCTCCTTTATCGAATAAATGATTTGGTAAATTCATGATGATAAAGAACTACTTTCTTGACACAGCAATTCATGATTTTTCTTCTTTTTACCTTAATTATATGCCGGTAAAGTCAACCAATCTCGGTTCGATAAGCGCGTCCAAAAGAGGGTAGATTTGTGCTAACCAGATTTCTGTATCGGGGAGGTTATTTCTATTTTCCTGTAAGGATAACTGAGACCAATCAGCCGCATCAGAGTGCAGCAAGGCTAGCATTTCATAAGGTCTGAACGTGCGAAGCAAGTCAATCAAATGATTTATGACATGTTTCCAGGTTCGGACTCGTTCTGTGCAAGTGTTCCCATCGTACATATTAAGCGACGATTTAATTTGCAATAATTCTCTGATGATTGAACCGATAGAATTCATCCTTCCGCTGCGGTGCATGGATTGAATTGTATCCAAAGATGCAAATACGTGTGTGTGTTTTATTTTTTCGTTGAGGACGACAAGAATCTTAAATACGGTAAAACCAGCTTGTGCAAGCTTTGATACTCTTTTCAGGAGAAATCCGGTCCCAAAGTATAGTTGCTTTGAATCAAATATTGTCATTAGGACGGATGTGGTTTCTTGCACCGCAACTTGCGCCAAATTCATAATTGTGCTCGAGGAACTGGAAATGTGAATTTATAAAATAGCACTTGGAACTTCACCTGAAGCGCATCATAATTCGTGTGAAAATTTTGTGGCGAGGGTACTGTTATGGTTGGTTGTTTTGAATAATTTTGAAATCTTTTGTAGTATTTATCGCATGTGATTTCAATACCATCGTGATAGCTCCGTCTTCCATCATTGATGTATCGTGACCCATCATAGATCCCGTATCTGACTAACACACTGGCGGTTAAATCACAAAAACTGTCAGTGTCGATGCAAACGATCATATCTCCTACTTAGTTAACTAGTATAACTCCAAGATCTACTTCAATTGCAAGGTTGATAAGGTTGGATTATCAGGTGGATTTTTCGAATACACCAGGGAATGTATGTTTATTAACGATTCCAAGATAAGCAATGCCAATTATTTATCAAGAAACTAGGCGGAGGAAAAAAGGCGTAAGATCATGCCTAGTGTCAATTCATCAAAAAATGTACGGATCTCCGAACCAACGCGAATCCCAAAAAGCTGTTAGGATTGAGGAACCAAAGGACATTTATGGTTTAACAAGAGCTAGTAAAACAGTTGTCGCAGTTGCAAGGGCTGACAAAACTATCAAGAAAAACGAGATGTTCATTATTCCTCCTAATAATTAGCAATTTCTTTGATCCTGGAGGCACCAACTAGCATGAATATCAGATTAGTAAATCTCAACGTATAAACGTCCTGCAATTTCCTCAACCAGATCAAGATTGATACATTAAACTTGGATAATTCGACTAAGAAAACCTAAATTTTCCTTCCAAAAACTATGGATTGAGTTTGTGCAAACAAGGTAAAATATAGTCTACCTACCGGATAGCAAAATTGCGAAATGTGGTTGGAATAGAGAACAATTTTCAACAACTCTCGAAGTTCGTTCGGTATCGGACAGTATGCTATTGATGAAAATCAGGTTGACCACAGAGAAAAAGCGAACTTTCTTTGTGTATAAGCCAACAATTTTGCCTGAATTTTTTTCATTCGATGGGGGTGTTTCGAAAAAATTTGCTTTTTGCAAGAATCCAATATTTCTTGGAGATTCAATTATTTTGATATACAATTAATACATTACAACTTTTTGGATTAAGTTTTCGATATATAGCTCTTGTTAAATATTTTTCTTTTTAGTTTTCCATTATTCTAAAATTTTTACATAAGTCTTAGACACTAGCAATCTGGGAACCGTATTTCCTATGCAAACTTGGCTAGTCTTTCTCACGGCTTTATTCGGATACCTGCTTGGTTCGATTTCATTTTCGCGCGTCATCACAAGTCGTCTTTCTGCTAACACAAATCTGCAAGATATTGTTATCACCGATAACGAAACTGGTAATACATTCCAGCGTAGACCTACCGCCGCGACCGTCTCTATGGCACTCGGATGGAAAACTGGTTGTCTGGTTTCTCTTTTGGATATGCTTAAAGTTACCTTGCCGGTTCTAGCGGTAAAATGGCTTTTGCCGGAACACCCTTATTTTCTCATCACAGCAGCAATGGCAGTAGTTGGCAATAATTGGCCAATCTTTTATCATTTTAAGGGGGGTGCAGGTATTTCAGCGATCTACGGGGGCTTGCTAGCAATTGATCCCCTTGCCATTCTGATACCTTCGGTGGTTGGAATTGTTGTAGGATTGTTGATCTTTCGCAGTTTTTTGGTTATGTTCCTGCTTTCCATCGTATTAATCGTTCCGTGGATGGCATATCGCTATGATGACTATGCTTTCTGGATATATGGCGTGGTGGTGGGAGTCTTTTATATCATCACGATGGCTCTAGATGCTGCACCCTTTTTAAAGCCGGGCACCAAAGTAATGAAAGAGCGCGATGTGATGGAACAAATGCCGATGGGCAGGGCGATGATAAAGATGATGGACCGGATCAGGTTAAAAAAACCAAAGTGATTTCTCGAAAGCTTTTGGTTATAAAAGTCTAAGTAGTTAGCTTTCGTGAAAAAGATCAAAGTATTTTGGGAGAGTCATGGGCGCGAGTAAAGTTGTTTACAAGCTAGAACGCAAGAATCATATACCCGAAATGGGGAATAAGGCAGTTGGGTTGCAAGCGTTATTGCGGCTTGGTAAGCGCGTGCCACAGACATATGTCGTCTCCGCCCATGCTTGGCGACGGTACCAACAGGGAGACAAACAACTTAACCAACAAATTGCAGCCGAGATTAGAACGAATCTAGATCCTAACAGCTTATATGCCATTCGGTCCTCAGCGAATTTAGAGGACAGTTTCGACAACTCATTGGCAGGATTATTTACGACGGTTCTCAATGTGCAGGGTTACCATGACATCCAGCAAGCCATCAACACTGTATGGTCTTCTGCCAGCACCACCATGATTCAAGAACACTTGCTAAAACGTGATTTGCAAAGCGACCAATTGTGGATGGCAGTCTTGATTCAAGAAATGATCACTCCGCACTATTCGGGCGTGGTTTTTAGCCGTAACCCCATTACTGGCGCGCGTGAGACGGTCATTGAGGCAGTAAGCGGACTTGGTTCGCAATTGGTGCAGGATGGTATCACTCCCGATAGATGGGTCTACCGCCGGGGTGAGTTCAGGGAGGAACCTACTTCCAGTCTAATACCACAAGGAATCATTACGGAAATTATTCGCGAAACCGGTGACCTGGCCTTGCGCTGCAAGAAAGATCTTGATTTGGAATGGGTCTACGATGGCAAAACACTTTACTGGCTGCAAATGCGAGAAATCACCGCTCTGCGTAACCTGCCGATGTATTCCAATCAGATCTCACGCGAGATGGTGGCAGGATTGATTAAACCTATGATCTGGTCTGTAAATATTCCCTTGGTTAATGGGGCCTGGATTCGTTTGTTGACGGAGGTGATTGGACCAAACGAATTGGAACCACACACGCTCGCCAAATCGTTTCATTACCGCTCTTATTTCAATATGGGCTTGCTCGGACAGATTTTTGAGCGGGTGGGGATTCCCGCCGAATCACTGGAAATGATGTGGGGCATTGCTCCTAAAGGTGCCTCCAAATTTAAATATAAACCAGGTTTGCAAGCGATGCGGCTATTACCGAGCATGTTACATTTTCTGTGGGATAAATGGAGTCTCAACAAGCGCTTACCGGTTGAGTTAGGCACTCTGGAAGCGCAATATAGCCAGATCGATTTAAAGGCTATTGATCAACTGAGCGATTCGCAACTGATTGAAGAAATTGATCATCTCTTTGTCTCGAACCAGGAAGTGGCGTATCTAAACATTGTCATCCCGCTCTGGATGTATGGTTTCAATGCCATGTTACGCAATCAGATGAAGAAACTCAATGTGGAGATTGCCAATCTCGACATGCAATTGAATACTGCTGAATTCTACCCGTTCAACCCTGTTTTTCGATTAGAAAAACTCAACCAGATCTTCCATGAACTTACACCCGACCAACAAGATTTTTTGCGGAGCGCAACCTATGAAGAGGTAATGCAAGCCCAGGACATGGATGAATTTCGTGCTGGGTTGGTTGATCTCTTGGGACAGTTTGGGCATTTATCGGATAATGGTAATGACTTTTCTTCGGTGCCCTGGCGTGAAAGTCCAGATATGATTCTAAAACTGGTAACAAATTACGAATTGCGTGTAGCTTCTGCTGCTGTAGAAAAGATGCGCTTCGAGTCTATTCCTATGCCCTTCACGAAACGCCACCTGATTGGACGCGTTTACCGCCAGACACGTCAAATGATCTTACAACGCGAACGAATCAGCTATCTATATACGTTTGGGTATGGGTTATTTCGTATCTATTTCCTGGAGTTGGGGAGACGCTTTACCCGACAGGGTTGGATTGCCCAGCCCGATGATATCTTTTATCTGGATTATGACACTACTTGCAAGCTCGTGGAGCAGGGGCAGCCTGCGCATGATCTATTGAAAGTCATCGAAGAACAAAAGGCGGCCATGGACCAGGCCCAACATATTACCATGCCACCCATCATTTATGGCGATCAGCCTCCACCGATTCAAACCAACGCAGTACGCAAGTTAATTGGAACACCAACCTCTTCCGGTTACTGTACGGGCAGGTTGAAAGTTGTGAAAGGGTTGCAAGACTTTGGAAAGGTAAAAGCGGGCGACGTGTTGGCCATTCCCTTTTCTGATGTCGGCTGGACACCTCTGTTTTCGAGTATCGCCGGGGTAATTGCTGAATCCGGAGGAATCCTTTCTCACAGTTCGATCATTGCTC
>CAZPIM010000096.1:0-9873 GCA_964586385.1 uncultured Anaerolineaceae bacterium | reverse complement strand
CCGGAAGTTGCGCAGCTTTTCTGAGTGACTGAAAATAATCTCCCAATGGATTTCCAGCTTGTTCGGAAAAAAGACTGATATTAGGTGTAGTATGTGCCAAGACGTGATCACTACAGAATAAGTAACCCAAATTGGCTTCGTATAGACAGATCATGCCAGGAGAGTGACCTGGCATCCACAGAATTTCGAGTTCAAACGACCCCAAATGGATTTTTTCGCCGCCTTTTACAGCAATTACAGGCGCGTTATTTGTCCCGAGCTTGTAAACTGAGAGCGTCATTTCCCGCAGTTCACTATATGCTGCTGCTGGAAATCCGTTGCGATTGAGCCATTTTTCCATGGAGGATAAAGCTTTTTCGGCATCACTTTTTCGGGAAGTCAACAGGTTCAATTCGATTTCATGTTGAATGATGGAGGCTTTACTGACCAGGCTTAATCTTTCGGTCAATCCAAAATGATCCGGGTGGAAATGCGTAACGACAATATATTTCAAGTCATCCGGTGTCAGATCTATTTCTGCCATTTGTGATATAAGCGCCTGGTACGCAGCGTCCGTGTTCCAGCCGGTATCAATCAGCATCGCTCCTTCGTCTGTTTTGATCAGATATGCATTCAGGATGCTTAATCTTTTTTCCGGTAATGGGATCTGAAGCTGATAAATATTTGGTGCGATTTCCTGCATGCATTTCTCCTTAGAAGGGCAATGGAAGCAATTATAAGCGGGATAGAGGATAATTCACAGTACCAAATAAGCCAGTAATTTACGAGCAAGTATCGCAAATAGCCTGTTTTCTTTGCTGAACTGGTTCTTTACAAACTAAGCGGTTATTGCTTCCCCCAAGAACGGGTGAAGTTATTTCTTGGTTTCCTAATCTCTTTGGTCGTGTTTTTGTTGAAACAAAGCAGGATTTTCTGATTGGAATATACAAAATACTGCTTTTTGTTCAAATCTGATTAATATCAAATCAGGAAACAAATTCATAACAACCGGGAAGCAGATCCACTGAACCAAAAGGGGGACCGGAAAATCAGATCGAAACGGAGGAAATATGCCCGGGTTAAAATTCGATGCGATTATCATTGGTATTGGTTCCATCCTTTTTCTTATTTCTGCATTTTTACCAATTTCACGGGTATATGCTCTCCCCACCCCGGAAAAGAAACTTGCATTAATCAATCAATCCCGCAAAGCCTGGCAGATTTCCCATCTCCTCTTTTTCATCGGGGCATTGCTGGTATCGATAGGCGTGGTTGTATTTGCGTATTTGAATAAATCACAATCCTCCATGATAGCACTTTATTTCGCAGCAGGATTGCTTCTTTTGGGTTTGGCTGGTTGGTCCTGGCATCTATATTTGCGCAATTTAGATCCGCTTGCGTTTGTAAAAGGAGTACTGCCCGCCTGGCACTTCCAGGTTTACACGGTCCTTACGTTGGTAGCTTTTTTGCTGATCGGAATTGCGATTTCAGGTTTGGGATTCCCTTTCTGGGCTGGTTGGGTACTCATGATCGCTTCTACCTTATTTTTCGTGCTCTATATTATTTTTAAAGATCTGCCACCATTCGCTCTATATCTCATTGGATTGTTCTTATCCATAATACTTTTCCAAGCGGGTTGAAAAGTATGTACTGAATTGATATTAAATTTGCAAGAATGACTATATTTTTATTTTATAGAATGAAATTCCAGATCTTTACCAGATTTTCAAATCCATCCCATGGAAAAATAGGAGTGTGAACGGAAGTTGTGTGTTAGGTGAAATCAAATAAAGTTTAATAAATGAATATTGAGCGCAAAAAATATCTTGGAAAGGGGTAAATAATTATGAATATACTTTTATGGGTGCTGCAAATCTTTCTGGGAGTGTATTTTCTCTTCACAGGAATTGTCCATTTCGTCCTCCCACCCGGATTACCGGCACCGATGGCATGGATGTATGAACTGTCACCGGGACTGCATTTATTTAGTGGAATCGCCGAAATTTTGGCTGGTTTAGGATTAATCTTACCCGGATTAACCAAAATTCAAACCAGACTGACTCCATTAGCAGCCTTGGGACTTGTTTTTGTGATGATAGGCGCTGCTATCTGGCACTTTTCCAGAAATGAACCAGCCAATATCGGGATGAATGTTGTCCTGGCTGTGCTATCCGGATTTGTAGCTTATGCGCGCTGGAAAATACGTCCGCTCAAAGCAAAATCCAATGTCTAATTATTCTCTATAAGTCATTGTTAATTTCTTTTTGATCATCATGCGGGAACCCAGGTCAAAGAAAAGGAACCACCTCTGATATAATCACTTCCTGGTTGGGTGAAGATTAACTTCACTGATCTTTAAAAAATCAAATTGGTTTTAACCCGGGAGTATGAATTTGAAAAATGCACTGATTCTTCGCGATGTACTTAGTAGTGATATAGCCATCTTTTTTGATCATCAGTTAGACACGGAAGCGAATTATATGGCGGCATTTACTGCCAAAGACCCAACCAATCGGGAATCATTTTCTGCGCATTGGAAACGAATCATGGCGGATTCCACGGTGATGATTAAAACGGTCGTCATCGATGAAAAAATCGCAGGTAGTGTGCTGAGCTATGAAGAGGATGGCAAACCCGAAGTAAGTTACTGGTTGGGGAAGGAATTTTGGGGGAATGGAATTTGCACGGATGCGTTAGGTCTGTTTTTGAGCGATCACCAACTAAAACGGCCAATTTATGCACGCGTGGCGAAAGACAACCTGCGTTCGAACCGTGTTTTGGAAAAAAGCGGCTTCAAGGTGATTGATGAAATGAAAGGTTTTGCCAATGCGCGCGGGGAAGAAATCGTAGAATTGCTTTTGGAATTATCCGGCAAATAAAAATACCCGAATCTGTTTCAGTGTTGATTGGGTTAAGGTATGAAAAAATAATTCAGGATTAATTGAAAATCTGGAATCAAAAAACCTGCTTGATCATCTCGGAAATCAAGCAGGTTTTTTTTGGATAAATTTGAATATGTCGAACCCTGGGTCTGTTATTGAATAGCTTCTTTTTTTATAGCTTCTGCAAATTCAGGAATTTTACTGGCAACCGTATCTGACAACCCCACACCGAATTGCACACATTCGGGTTCAATACCGATTACAACAACCCTGGCCGGGTAAATATCGCGCAGCTTGGCTGTGGCTAATAAATCAGGTAAGCCAATATCATGTGGTGACATTTTCATTGCCAGGTAGGCAGGAATCCGCTCGCCTTCCATGCGAAAAATGCTGCCCGGTTCTTTGCCGCCATGAACTGCATCTACCAAAATAAGATGATCAACTCCCTCAAGATATTGCAACAGATCCAGTCCGCAGGTTCCGCCATCAACAACCTGAACATGTGCTGGAATCATTTCGTTTTCTGTCAGATATTCCAGGGTGTGAACACTTACACCATCGTCTGTTTGCAGATAATTGCCCACACCCAAAATGAGTGTTTTAGATTCCATGTTTAATCCATGACCACAACCCGGGTAATTTCCTTGCCTTCCGCGTCCATCACATGGACTGCACAGGCCATGCAAGGGTCAAATGAATGCACAGTCCGTAAAATCTCGACAGGTTGTTCGGGGTTGGCAACCGGAGTTCCAATCAGCGCAGCTTCATAAGCACCCGGCAATCCGGATGCATCCCGCGGGGAAGCGTTCCAGGTGGAGGGTACAATGGCCTGATAATTGGCGATTTTTCCATCTTTGATATGGATCCAGTGGCCGAGTGCGCCGCGTGGAGCTTCGGTGTACCCCCAGCCCATTGCTTCGGTTGGCCAGGTAGAAGGATCCCAGTGTGCCTGTTCATGGATAGCCAGATCACCTTTGGCGATATTGGCTGCCAGTTCATTGGTCCATTCTTCCAATTTTTCGGCCAGGAGCACCGTCTCAATACAGCGGGCAGCCACACGGCCAAGAGTCGAAAACAGGACTGTGGCAGGTGCATTTAATTTCGTGAGCACTGCATCCACCCAGAATTTGGTCCGTTCATGACCGGACGCATAGCCAATTAACATGCGTGCCAGCGGTCCGACTTCCATGGCTTTATCATCATAACGGGGTGCTTTAAGCCAGGTATATTTTTTCTCTACATCCAAAAAGTCATAGGGGGGCTTGGGTCCGGTATAGTTTGGTTTGGTTTCGCCAACGGAAGGATGGAGACCTTTGCTTTCATCATCGTAGGTGTACCAGGAATGGGTGACATACTCATTGATCATTTCCGGATCCAGTGGATGTACTTTGCTCAGATCGCGATCCAAAATAATTCCGCGCGGGAAAAACATGTGCTCCGGATTATCGGGGTCAAAATCATCAATCAAAGGGATATCCCCATAGGACATGAAATTTCCCAGACCTTCGCCAATTTCCACCCAATCCAGATAAAAAGGTGCGACCGCCAGCACATCCGGCAGATACACTTTTTCGACAAACAGCCTGGCTTTTGCGAATAATTGTTTTAATTGGGCTATCTTATTGGCGTTGATCCCCATTTCGCTTTCAGGATCCACCGGTGTGGACATACCACCCACCAGATAGGTTTGTAGATGCGGGTTTTTAGCACCCAGGATGGCATGTGCCCGAATGACTTCTCTTTGCCAATCCAGCGCTTCGAGATAATGAGCTACTGCCATTAAGTTTGCTTCCGGAGGTAATTTGTAAGCCGGATGCCCCCAGTATCCATTCGCAAAAATTCCCAGTTGACCACTGGCAACAAATTTGCTTACTTTATCCTGAACGGCTTTGAAATAGGTCGGGCTGGAATTTGGCCAGTCGGAGATAGATTGCGCCAGTTTGGCGGTGGCTTCCGGGTCTGCCTGCAAAGCATTGACAATATCCACCCAGTCGAGGGCATGCAGATGATAAAAGTGGACAACATGATCCTGAACAAACTGGATCGCGTCAATAATATTACGGATAATTCTTGCATTCGTAGGGACTTTGATTTGTAAAGCATTTTCAACAGCTCGCACGGAGCTGACTGCGTGTACAGTCGTTCAAACACCGCAGATGCGTTGTGTAATCGTCCATGCTGAGCGTGGATCCCTGCCTTTCAGTATTTCTTCAATGCCACGAAACATGGTGCTGCTGCTCCAGGCTTTGGTTACTTTGCCATCGGCAACTTCTACTTCAATACGCAAATGGCCTTCAATACGCGTAATGGGATCAATTGCAATTCTAGTCATCATCTTTCTCCTTGTAGGTAATACAATTTAAAATTCCTTGGCTTTTGCCGGGGTCGGTTCAGGATACATGGGTAGAAAACGGACGGCTGCATCAAAGGCAATGATGCCCAGGCAACTCAATCCAATCGATACAATGATTTCGGCAGCGGACGGGAAATAGAAATCACCATTCAGAAACACAAGACTCGTGTTGAAACGATGAAGGATCAAGCCACCCATGGTTAAAAAGGCTGCCCATACAATGCCGGTTGAATTATTTCGAACTTTTTTGTCAGCAAACAAAATGAGAGGGATCAACACACCACCCATAATTTCGATCAGAAACATGAAAGTCGGCCAGGGATCGGTAGAAAGATACATATATTTTCCGGTGACGAATAATTCGCCAATCCGCAAAACAAGATAAAGACCCAGGACGTAAGGAACCCATTTGGTCAGTGTGGAAACCAGGCTGAGCTCAAACTTCTGCTGATAAGTACGGGCGGAATGATAGGTTTCAAAAACCGTCATAGCCATTCCAGCCGCAATGGCTGTCAGGAAGTAATAAACCGGAAGGAGACCGGAGTACCATAGGGGATGAATACGATAGGGCAGGATCGTCATCATGGTTCCGAGGGTGGATTGATGTAAGGTTGACAACATCACTCCTAGAATCACCAGTGGTATCGTTATGCTGCGAATTAACTTCAAGGGGGCTTTCCAACCCAGGGCTTCAAACAAAACCGGGCTGAATTCCAGTAGCAAAACCGTGGTATACAACATCACACACCAACCAATTTCAAATAATGGCGAGTGGATATTCCAATACGGAATCAAATGCCAAATGCGCTGGGGAAAACCTAGATCCACCAGAAGTGTGAGAGCAGCCAGAATATAACTGATAAATCCGGTCAGAATGGTGGGGCGCAGGATTGGATAGAGCTTTTTCAGGTTAAAAACATAAACGATCGCAGCCACCGTGAATGCACCGGCAGCCAAACCGACACCGCTCATCATATCAAAACTGATCCAGATTCCCCAGGGGCGATTATCACTCATGTTGGTAATTTTCAAACCAACAATCCAGCGATAAATTGCCATACTCAGTCCGATTGCGCCTGTAATCCAGATCAAAACCATGCCCGGTCCAACAGGGTATCTTCTCAAGCGAATATTTCCAAATAATGATGCCATCTTATCCCTTCTCCTTTCCTTCATGGCGGTGGGTGAAGTAATAAATGGCAGTCAAAAGTCCGCCCATGCCAAAGAATACAAAAGGAACCGATTTCATATACGGCCAGGAAATTTCTGGTAGTGGCCGGTCCTCCAATTCCGGAAGACCAAGCTTTTGGAAAGCGACATTGGCCAGGTAAAGCATGGATGTGCCGCCAACCTCCGTTTCGCCATAGACATGATCGAAATAAAAATCCGGTTTCTCGGCTATACGTTGGTGCGCAACCTCCAGCATCAGCCCGCGTCGTCCGCTAATTAATGCCCCGGTCGGGCAAGCGGCTCCACAGGCGGGTTCCAATCCTTCTGCCAGGCGATCTGCGCAAAAATCACATTTTTGAACCAGCGGATTGACTTCACTCCATTGGTATTTTGGCACCTCAAACGGGCAGGCTGTCATGCAATATCGACAACCAATGCAGATGTCGGAATGGTAGACCACCGGACCTTCGGGTGTCTTTTCGAGCGCTTTTACCGGGCAAACGGAAGTGCAGGCCGGGTCCAGGCAGTGCATGCATTGTTTTTTGATAAACTGGTAAGTGTCTTCTTCCTTAAAAAGTTTGATCAGCGTCCAGTTATCTGCGTTCAATTCGGTTGGGAATTCATATAAATTTTGAGAATCGGTGACCGGTGCTAAACCTGCGCGTTCTTTACAGGCAGTCTGACAGGCGCGACAACCGACGCATAAGGACGCATCATAAAGCATGGAAGCAGATTCGCTGGCATCTACCACCTTATATTGTTTGATTGGTTCGGAAACCGGCAGGACGAGTCCACCCAACCCGATCCCCGCCATTTTTAAGAATTCTCTGCGGTTTACAGTCATGGTTGAACTCCTTTTTATTCCTCTTTTGCAGGCTTGTGTTCGGGTTTTTCTTCTGTTTCAACTTCAGGTTTTTGATGTCCCGACCGGTTTGTGAGTGCATTATAAGCAATCGCCCCGGCAGCTCCGGTGATGAACCCAATCGCAGTTCCGCTGATCGCTACAGCAGCCGGGTCGAGCTCTCTGGATGGTTTTTCTACCGATGGGAATTGTTCCGGAGGTGCAAATTCATATAGCGAGATGGGTTCATAGGTTTTCATATCCCAAAAACCGGGTTCCGAACAACCGATACAGGGGTGACCGGAAGCAACCGGCCAGCTGGTACCATTGTTGTATCGAACCGTTGGGCAATTATGAAAGGTGACCGGACCTTTGCACCCCATTTGGTAAAGACACCAGCCTTTGCGATGACCCTCATCTCCCCAGATACGGACAAATTCACCCGCATCAAAATGACCTCGGCGTTCACAATTATCGTGAATCTTGGCACCGTAAGCAAAAAGTGGTCGTAATAATTTATCCACTTCCGGAAGGCGATTGAAAGTTAGGAAATGTACGATAGTCGCGGAAAGATTAACCGGGTTTACAGGGCAGCCTGGCAAATTAATGATGGGTTTATCCTTGATGATATCCATCACTCCTACAGCACTGGTTGGGTTGGGAGCGGCTTTCGGTATGCCACCATAGGTTGCACAGGTTCCAACCGCTACAATGGCGACTGCATTTTTAGCTGCTTCCCGGATAATATCCATGGAGCTTTTACCGGCAATACAACAATAACCCCCATCATCTGCGGTTGAGATAGCGCCTTCTACGACCAGGAGATAACCACCGGCCTCCATGGAAGCCTGCTTGGCAGCTTCGGCAGCATGACCGGATGCAGCCATGATTGTTTCATGATAGTCGACAGAAAGCACATCCAAAACCAGTTCGCCAACTGTGGGAGTGGGGGTGCGCAGGAAGGCTTCACTGCACCCGGCACAATCCTGTAATTCCAGCCAGATAACCGGCAGGCGTTTTGGGGATTCCAATGCCCTGGCAATCATATCAGCAGTGCTTTTCGGCAGGGCTAAGGCACCCGCCATCACCCCGCAAAATTTCATAAAGTCCCTGCGGGTGATTCCTTTTCGCGTAAAAGTATCCTGTAAAGTCTCTCCTAATACGTTCATACAACGCTCTCCCTTCGAAATGGCATAACAAAAAACAAATAACCAAACCCTGTTGCTGAAGACAGGATGTGTAACCGGAAAACCAAATCCTGTTGCTGAAGTCAGGAAATGTGACAGAAATTCAATAATTTAGATTGGAAAAAGGGTGGGGGTATGATGAAAAAGTAATAGATTGTTACTCATTGTTATAGTAGCATAATCAAAAATAATATACAAGAGAAAAGGGAGATGAATTTAGGTATTTTTACCTTTTTTGTATGAATTGTGAATAATTGCACAAAATGATCAAAAATTAAACATTGGAAAAGACAAGAAAACCTGAAAATTTCATTTTATTTTGGGAAATATTCAACCTTTGGTTTCCCATAAGGTCATTTAATATAATCCTATAATTCTTCCAGGAAGAAAAAGTGGAGGATGGCATCTTAAATTCCGGACATGTTTTTATTGAAAATAGAACAAAAATTCTGGTATAATCAACATACGTATGTCAATGAATACTGTACGACTCTTATTGCTGGCTGATACTCATATCGGGCTGGATTATCCACTGCAACCGCGCATTGATCGCCGCCGCCGCGGTTATGATTTTTTGAATAATTTTCGCCTTGCGCTGCAGCCGGCTTTACAAAGAGAGGTGGATCTGGTAGTGCATGGAGGTGATTTATTTGACCGCAGCCGGGTTCCGGAAGCGTTGGTCCAAATTGCCCTTGACCCTTTATTGGAAGTTGCCGCAAGTGGTGTTCCGGTTTTTCTGGTTCCCGGTAATCATGAACGATCAAAAATCCCGTTACAGCTCTGGCGGAACCATCCGAACCTGCACATATTTGATCAGCCGGAAACGAAAATAATCGTCTTAAATGGTATACGTTTAGCAATTTCCGGATTTCCGTTTTCACGTAAAATCGGGTTGGTTTTTCCGGAAGTATTAAAAGCCACGCGTTACGAACAATTCCCTGCTGACTTGCGAATAATGTGTATGCATCAAGCAATAGAAGGTGCCAAAGTGGGACCGGTGAACTATACGTTTCACCCGGGGCAGGATGTCATTCGGGGTTCGGATTTGCCGAAAGCGTTTTGTGCTGTCTTAAGCGGGCATATCCATCGAACGCAGACCTTGCGTTATGACTTAAAAGGTCAGAAGCTGCCGGTCCCGGTTCTTTATCCCGGCTCAGTGGAGCGTACTGCATTTGCAGAGCAAAAAGAGAATAAAGGTTATCTGATTGTAAATCTTTCCACAGGCGAAAAACCGGGTGGACATTTGGACAAGGTAAGCTTTCATTCATTGCCAGCACGCCCGATGGAGACGCTGGATATAAGATTGGATCATCAAACGGATGGGGAAATTCTGAAGCAGTTAAAATCCCGGCTGGCAGCAATTGCTCCGGATTCTGTGGTGCGCATTCGGTTGGATGGGGATCTCAATAAAGAGACGTGGCAAATATTCAGTGCAAAAAACTTGCGCAGTCTCGCTCCGGA
>CAZPIM010000095.1:8788-9992 GCA_964586385.1 uncultured Anaerolineaceae bacterium | reverse complement strand
AAATAAATTGTTTGGCTTCAGCAAATGTTAAGTGAGATTCTGATTTTCCTACCGGTGCAAATAAGCTCCACCAGGGTAAACTCTCTTTACCAAAAAGGGAAGCTTTTGCTTTGAAATATTGCCGGAACATGGGGAATGAATCACGCATAGCCGATAACATTGCATCCAGAGCCTGACGATCAATGCGGGCAGCATCCAGAGCGCTGTGCAGGGCGTCTTCACGATTGCGATGTTTATTCAATGTATTTACTGTGCCTTTAATGCCATTCATGGCAGCAGCAAGTGTTTCTTCTACGGTTTTCCAGGCTTTAAGTTCAGCTTCGTAGCCTCTTCTGCGAACATCTTCATCTGGATGAGAGCGTAAATTGATTAAGGCAGGAGCAGGTAATGTTTGAATCTTCCCGTCCAGCTCAATGTCCACACTTAATTGTGATGTGACAACCCCGTGTAATTTTTCCCAGGCGGATGCACCACTCAGATTTAACTCTGCTGACAAAGCTTCTTTTTCTGCACTCATCAGGAATTTACTTTGTTGAATAGATTCAGCCAGACTGAATTGGTGTGCCTGAGCTGATCCCCCTAGCGCCACGATTTCTTCCAGACGATTGGCATATTTACTCAACCATCCTTTGAAAACCACATTTTGATTCTGCAGCCCAATGGAAATCTGTTCCACTTCGGAGACAAGTTTCTGAGCTAACTTATTATAGGAATCAGTGGAGATGAAGCTATAAAGGTAATTAAAAATCTTTCCATTTAAGGTTACTGTGTCGTTTATTTTGTCTAAGTACGTACTGATATTCTGGTTCAGAGTTTCAGCCTTAGAATCAATTGGCAGTGAAACCAGATTTTCGTTTAAATAATTGGTAACATTCTGGATTTGAACTTTTAAGTCAGTAAATGCTTGTTGGAATTCGTGACTTTCCAAACCAGGAAATATGTTGGAAACATCCCAGCGGGTCGGTTTTTCAAGAGTCATGATTGTCTCCTAATAATATTGTTTTCCCAATTATACGCATAAATTACTAATAGGTAAAAACGAAGTGTATGGATCGGGATGTCTTTTAGTCTTTCAGACGAATATTAAAACGATACCAAAATGTCAATTTGTATTGGTCGATTTTGTTTTTTCATAAAGAATCATGTATATAATTATTAAGTCAATAAGCGACAAAGCACCATAATCGTGGGGTAAATTACACCA
>CAZPIM010000095.1:4208-8688 GCA_964586385.1 uncultured Anaerolineaceae bacterium | reverse complement strand
ACCTGGGATGATAGTGTGCCATACGCCTGGGTGGATGTAACGGATGGAACAAATACCGGATTATTCGATATGAATGGGCAAAAAAATATTTCTTTACCTTTTGATTTTCCTTTCTATTGGAATCATTATTCAAATCTATACATAGTCACGCCAGGTTATCTAACTTTATACGAACAACCAGTGGTTGGACAGAGTGAAATTCCAAATGATAATTTACCTAACGGTATCATTGCTCCTTTTTGGGCGCCACTTATGCCTGATATGAATACTGGTTGGATTCGTTACATGACCGGAGGAGTAGAACCCAATCGCTACTTGGTTGTAGAGTGGCATGATATGCAGGATAGTCAGGGAAATCTATTTACTTTTGAGGCAATTCTTTACGAAAATGGAAATATTCTGTTTCAGTATCAGCAAATTGGAGAAGAATATTGGTGTGCGAGTACCGGCATCGAAAGTGAAACCACTTATTATAGCTTGGCATATCCGGTATGGTGCGACAATTACCCTGCTGAAGGAACTGCTGTTTTGTTTACACGACCAGGACCAGTTGCACGTTTTTCCGTTGACGAATTGAATTTAGGTAAATTTGCAAAACCAGGTTCAGACGTATATTATTACTTTAATGTAGTGAATAACGGAAGCTTAGGTGTTGACACCTTTGATTTTGATATTTCCACAAGCCATCCGATATTCATTGAGGATGCGACAAATTGGCAGGATTTTACGGATACTGATTCAGATGGAAAAATTGATACGGGTCCAATGATGCCCGGATCAGGTCGGGATGTGCAAATAAGGATGTACCTTCCACGCAGTACACCGATTTACACGGATATTTTCACTTCGGTGACAATAACATCTTCTTTAGACACAACCAGGAGCAAGACAGTCTTGATGGAAACAACCGTTCCTGCTCCTTTTACCCAGACCTTTTCTGAAAATTATCCCCGAGCGAACTACATGGAATTAAATTGGGCATATTATGAAACGATTATTAAGACTTCGCCTTTTACGATTTTGACAAGGTCTCCGATTGTGGCTGAAACTTTGGATAATATATTTATTAATATTTGGGAAAATCACGATTGGGCAGATTACAACGAATCAAGCTATTTGCAGTACGCTATGATAGACAGTTTTGGATTAATTGTAAAACCATACACAAATTTAACACAGAAGATTGATTCTGAAGAATATCACTATTATGACAAAGATCCAGCAGTTTCAGTCGCAGCAGATGGCAAAATTGGAATTGCCTGGTACTCCTATGCATATAATGAGAATGCTGATTTGCATAATTACAATATTTGGTATGCGATTTTGGATTCTAATGGAAGACTTATCTCAGGTCCTGTCAATCTGACTAATAACACTGTCTGGGCGCACCCGAATGACGTGGAATTCATCAAATTTGGTTCTCCCGGTATCGCAGCAACGACCGATAACCGTTTTATGATCACTTGGGATCAATCTACGGTTGTTAATGGGGAATCTTTGGAAGATATCTATTTTTCGATCCTTCAAAGTAATGGAGCGTCCATCATACCTCCATTAAAAATTACAGATGGGTTAGCCGATTCAGTGGGGTATAAAAATCCGCTCGTAACGACAGTTGATGGAAATCGTTTTTTCATCACCTATGTCAAACTCCAAAAAGATAGCACAGGATGGGTAAAACAATTCCCATATATGATTTATGGTAGTAACGGTATCATTCTAAAGACGGAAACTGAAACTGGTCTATATGGAAATATTATCGATGTAACCCAACTATCAGGTGGGAACCTCTTAATGGCAAGTGCGATGGGAGGTAGCAATTCCAAAGATGTGGGGTACACCATTCTTTCAGGTATCGATTACAGCACACTGTATAACTCGCCGGGATTGGAACATCCAGCATCAGAAATTGATGAAATTTTTGGTTTATCGGTGACAAAGGACAGCGATAATCACGGGATTCTCACCTGGACAGATGATGAAGGGGAATACCTTTATTATGCTTTAATCGCTGGCAGTGGAGAGGTCCTGGATGGGCCATCAATCTTTCATCGTACAATTGAAAATGAAGAAGATAGTTTCTACCTTAGTTCCAATGGATCCAGCAGTACAACCAATTCAAAAAATCCGACCAAAAATACCGATGTAGTTGTGAGTTTTAATTCGGATCTTTACGGCGTTGCTCCTGGGGGGCAAGTGGCGATAACCATTCATTATGCCAGTCATGGATTTGCTACAGCGATGGCACCGTATTTGACACTAACGTTGTCGGAAGGTCTGACATACATTTCGGATACACTTTGGGAACCACCGTACATAAACGGGAATCAATTTTCCTGGTTCCTGCCTTATTTGGAATATGGAGAAGGCGGTGAGTTCACTGTCTATGTTACTATTCCTACAGATGCTCAGATCGGGAATTTGTATCCAATTGATATGGAAATTATTACTGATGAAATTGGCTGGCCGGAAGCTTATCCGGAAGACAATATTGACCAGGCGCAAATCATGTCATCCGAGCAATTGTTTCTCCCGACTTTGTTGAAATAACGTTATTCTGGCGGGAAAATCTGATTCTTGAAGAACACCCAACAATTAAAAAAAGCGACTGTTGGGTGTTCTTTTTTTGGAATTGTCGTTTGACTTTTTACATCACACAATTTCTTACTGCTTTGCTCTCTTCAACTACGCTAATGATTATGTCCTTGTCCCTGATTATCCGGACCAAAATACTTGATTAACCAGGGATATTTGTCATGCTTCGTTGCCACGATAGCAGCCAGACCGGTCGTAATGGGAATGGAAGCAATCAATCCGATCGAGCCAACCAAAGTACGCACAATTTCCTCCGCAATATAGCTGATATTGATCAGCATGGCAGGGTCTTGATTGCTGATCGAAAACAATAGTAGCATCGGTAAAGAAGCTCCCGCATAGGCTAAAACAAGCGTATTTACCGTTGCTGCGACATGATCCTTACCGATATTCATTGCCCGTTGATAAAGTGTCTTAAATCCAAGTTCCTGATTGGTCGAATGCAGTTCAAACACCGCCGATGCCTGGCTGATCACCAGGTCATCCAAAACACCTAAAGCGCCAATGATCATACCTGCTAATAACAGTCCACGCATATTAATATTTTGCGAAGTCAACTGAACTAAAAACATTGCATTTTCATCTCCAAAACCCGTCAAGCGAGTGAAATTGATGAAAAATGCAGAAATACTACCTGTGATGATCAAGGATACCAGGATGCCAACAACAGCAGAATGTGTTTTTAGATTCCATCCATACACCAAATATTGGGATATGGACAGAAAAACAAAAGCACCGATAATACTGACAAAAACCGGGTCACGACCTGAAAGAATTTGAGGCAATATAAAAAACACAATGACACCCAAACTGAATAAAATGGCGATCAGGCTGCGAATCCCTTTCCAGCCACTGATCAGTACGCTAAAAAAAACAAAGACAATAAATAAATATAAGATCGTTTTACTACGTACAAAATCGGTAAAGAAAGCACGTACTTCGCCGGTATCGGGTCGTTGACCAACTGTCACTAAAATGATTTCTTGCGGATGAATCTTTACGCTGGATGAAGTAATTTGCCGAAGGCCGTAATCAACAGACGTAATCTCGCCTTTGAATTTACCTTCCAAAATCTCGACATCAAATACCTGGTATGCTTGCTCAACGATACCCAGATTGGTGATGCCTTCTTCTGTAATCAAAAGCACTTTAGCGCGAACAGTATCCGACCCATATGCACTGGTGTAGTCCTTTTCATTTGACGAGTCAGGGTTATTATCAATCGTCACGAAAACCAGTAATAATATGATTGCCATCAAACTAACCAGGATTGGGAACAGAATCTGTGATTTTTTATTTTGCATAACACTCCGGATTTAAATAAAATGCGCAGGGTTAACCCTGCGCATAATCATTCAGTTAGCTCAAGGTTAAATCATGTTTACCCAAAGGAAACGTTCCAGGGCATCGATGGTTTCCTGCTTATCCTGCAATAAAAACTTTACAACGTCACCTATGGAAATGATACCAGTTAATTTCCCGTCTTCAAGGACCGGCAAATGTCGTAATTTTTTATTCGTCATTACAGCCATACATTCTTCAATTGTTTGACCTGGGTCAACGAAATAAACTGGGTGCACCATTAATTCTTTGATTGGCGTTGACATATCAAAACAATCTACTGCAATTGCATGTCTGGCAAAATCACGCTCGGAAAAAAAGCCAACAACCTGATCATTTTCTACGACCGGAACCGCACCAATATTTCGCATCTTCATGATAGTCAAAGTTGACCGGACTTCATCATCCGGGTGCGTAGTCCAAACCTCAGTTCCTTTTCCTGTAAGTAGATCTTTTACCGTAGTCATATTGGCGACCTTTCATTAATCTATAAATTCACATGTCATAAAGAGATTATCAACTTTTGATTATTGAATGTCAAGTT
>CAZPIM010000095.1:0-4108 GCA_964586385.1 uncultured Anaerolineaceae bacterium | reverse complement strand
TTCTTTTTCATTTTATTGGATCACTTTTTTTTACTTCCATTTTCAGTCCAAAGTTATGGATGTGTACGATCATCATGCTGGTAACTTTCTTTTTTACCAACTGGTTGATCAATAAATTATTCCTTGCAGCCCAATTTATCTGGTTAACCGGATTGTTTATTACCATTCTGACAGCTTTTTTATTGTTTCAACATCCAGGAATTTTATTTTTATTGGCATTATTACCAATCATGGCGACTGTGATGATGGGTGTTGGCGGTGCTATTGTGGTCGATTTACTTCTGATAGTTGCCGTTTTTGTGATTCCTGAATTTAATCGAATTCCTCCTATGCCGGATGGATATCCATTTACACTGATATTCTCTTTTGTTTTTGCCAGCGTTTTTGGCTGGGGTATTTCCAGCAATTTACTTTCTGCCATTGAAGAATCAACCTTCCATTATTATGAAGCACGGAAATTATTGGAAGAAACCCGAATACATCGGGCAGAAATCAGCCGGATGTTAAAAGAACAAAGTCAATCCAATTATCAATTGAAACAGATGAATCGTATGTTGGAACAGGCTCGCGAGAGTGCTGAAGAAGCAAAAGAGGATCGCGACCGTTTTGCCATGGCAGTTTCACATGAATTACGTACCCCTTTAAACTTCATCATTGGATTTAGTGATCTCATGGTCCATGCACCAGAAACATATAAAGATCCCGCCGAATGGCCAGTTGGGTTATACGATGATGTTCAGGAAATCTATAACAGCAGTCAGCATCTTTTGGGATTGATAAACGATATTCTGGATATGGGAAAAATTGACGCCAAACGCATGCCGATTTTTCGCGAAAGAATTAAACCAATCGTTGTGCTGGATGAGATTACAAAATTGGTTTCAGCACAATTGGAAGTAAAAAAATTGGACCTCCTCATCGATTGTGATCCCGAATTACCCTTTATTTATGTAGATCGCACACGAATTCGCCAGGTATTACTCAATGTGGTTACGAATAGCCTGCGATTTACAAAACAAGGGCAAATAAAAATAACTGCCCATCTTACCTCCGAGGAAGAGATTGAAATAGCCATTTCGGATACTGGACCAGGTATTTCTGAAGAAGACCTGCAAAAGATTTTTGATGAATTTCGTCAGGTTGGGCAGGAAAATTGGAGCAGGGAAAAAGGGTCCGGTTTGGGACTTTCCATCAGCAAACGTTTTGTTGAATTACATGGTGGAAAAATGACAGTGGAAAGTCAATTGGGATCCGGTACAACCATTCGCATTGCCTTGCCTGTTTTGGAACCGCTCCATTCCATCCTTGCTGACCGTGATGATCTGCAGGAAGGCGGCGAACGCAGGATGGCAAGCATTTATGCAAAAGCACAATCATCTGTGCTCCTGTGTTTTTCGCAAGATACTTTTCGTGAGAATCTGCTTTCGCAGTCCATTATTCAGCAGGAAATATTATTCGTAGACAGTCTCACACAACTGGAAGAATCAGTAAAAATTTTCTACCCTTCTGCGATAATTATCGATGATGTAATCGCAAACCACGTGGATGTTCAGAATTATTTACACCATCTTCCTTACGATATTCCGGTCATCAGTTTTCTTTTTTCCGCAATTTCCAATCGTACTTTTGCGTTACCGTTTGGTGTTTACCGATACCTGGTAAAGCCTGTCACCCGTGAAAAACTGATTCAAACGATTGATTCGTTGGGCAAAGAATTCTGTAATTTATTGGTTGTGGATGACGATCCAACACTGGTCCGATTATTCACGCAAGCGATCAAATCATCTATTAAAGATGATCCGGCGCTGGAGCGTTTCAAGTTTTTACCAGCTTATTCCGGCAGAGAAGCCCTGGATTACCTGGAAAGACAGCAAACGGATGCAATTTTATTGGATTTGGACCTGCCGGATATTCACGGTACGCAGGTATTATCGGAAATTCAAAAAGATGTCCGGTTTCGCCATTTGCCTGTCATTATTATTTCGGCCAGCGAGTTAAATGAGGAAATGCCGGTCGTGGATACAGCCGCCTTAAAAATTTTGGTCAACCGTCCCTTTGAAATGAACGAGCTATCTTCTGTTATTCGGGCTGTCATTAATCAAGTTAAGCCAATTTTTTCCGAACACAGATAGATTAATCATTAAATATTCCGATGGTGTGGATCGTAGCAAGCAGGTCTCTTTGCGTCACCGGTTTTCGTAAAAAATCCACCGCTCCTAACGATTTGGCGAGTTCCGGTTCTCCCCAGGCAGAACAGATGATGACCGGAATTTTTTTCGTCTGTTCGTCTAATTTCAACGATTGCAATACTTCCCAACCATCCATCTTTGGCATCATGATGTCCAATATGATTAAATCAGGTTGAACTTCTTTTACTTTATGTAATACGATTTCGGGTTTCGAAAAACCAATTATTTTTACATTGGAACGCGAGAGGTAGCGTGTAAATAATCGAATTGCTGGTTCCTGATCATCAATGATCAGAATCTTTTTTTGTTCATTCCTGTTGAATAGGATTCGAATTATTGTTTGGTTAGTTATTGGATCACTAATTTTCTCTAAAGTAAGTCCAAGTTTATCCAACCAAAACCAAATATTATTTTCCTTGTCATTTTCCTGGACTTCGAAGATTAGCCCTTCTTCAATCGGAATGGTTGACCGGATCGACAAAACAATTTGCTCCTCCATTTTACGGATTTCAAATGTCAACTGTTTGGTTTTGAAATTTAGTAGCGTATTGACGATTTCGATTAAAATCTGCCTTAGTATGACACGATCGCTATCGATGATCGCAGGCACACCATCCTCTTGAATTTTTATTTCTACCCCTTCTTCAGATAATCGGGCGGCCAGTAAGCTTTGCAATCCTATAATAATATCCGCCAGTATGATTTCTTCCCGGAAAATGTTAAATTCACTTTGGCTGAATTCCTGTGTTTTTTCTGTCACAGTATCTGATTTAGAAACGATAAACCTATTCCAGATGATTAATGCGACAGATTGAATTGCCTTTTTTTGATACCTTCGGTATTGCCTTTCACTCATTGCTAATAATTTTGCGACATCGATTGAATTCATACCTTCCAGATAGCGATTTAATAAAACAATATAAACCCGCCATTCTGTCGTATTGATATCATAATTTTTATCAGCCGGTTTCAAATCCTCTACAGCTTCCAGGAGAATTTTTTTTAGATATTCACCCTTGCTTCCCGAATAATCAATTGGAATCGCAATACCATTCGATAAAAGAGGATGAGTTTCTAAAATTGTGAAATCAAAAAGATTATTTAAAGCATCTTTTATGAGTGTTTCAAATGCATCAAACTGCATGACACCACCGCTAGTTGTCCGTCATGAGGCCAATTCTTGTCCGTTAATCTATTGTTAACCTGATGATGGTTTCTTATAATTATTTTACCCCGAATGGCGGTAATTGTTTGTTTAATTTCCAAATGAAGGAGATGCCTATTTCCCAAAATATTTAAAGGAAAGAACCTGTTCTAGGATTGGGTTCAAAAAACCGTTTGTAGTTCAAATCAAAACTATTTTATAAGGAGAAGGTCGTATGTTTAATCGAAAATTTAGTTGGGTAGCATTAGCTTTATTGGTTATCTTTTCGATGGTATTGACCGCTTGTGGAGCAGCAGCAACGCCTACCACAGCACCCGTCGAAGAACAACCAACTGCTGAACCAGTAACTACTGGTAAGCAACAGGTCGAAGTCTTTTCATGGTGGACAGGTGGCGGTGAAGCTGCAGGTCTGGATGCAATGATCAAAGTCTTCGCACAAAAATATCCTGATATTGAGTTCGTGAACGCAGCAGTAGCCGGTGGTGCAGGTACGAACGCCCGTGCTGTATTAGCTACTCGTTTACAAGCTGGTGACGCTCCGGATAGCTGGCAGGGTCATGCCGGTCAGGAATTAATTGGAACCTATGTTAAAGCCGGACAATTGGAACCATTGAACTTCTTATATGAAGAGAATGGCTGGCTGGATGTCATGCCGGAAACATTGATTCCCTTGATTTCACAGGATGGTAATATCTACTCCGTGCCGGTCAACATCCATCGTGCCAATGTCTTGTGGTACAACCCGAAAGTTTTG
>CAZPIM010000094.1:6751-10187 GCA_964586385.1 uncultured Anaerolineaceae bacterium | reverse complement strand
TACTTCCATCTCTGAGCGCGTGTTCATCCACATTAGATGTGCAGCCAAAAAGGCGATTTCCAGCATATTATTTCTTCCAAACGGATAATAGGCATCAGAAATATCATCCTGACCTAAAGCGATTCTAACACCGGCTTTGTATAAATCTCTCACACGTGCATATAAAGGTCCTGTTTGCGGATCTGATACCACACCAATCTTTGCTCGTTTGAGGAGATATTCGATTTTTCGGTAATACGGTTCCGGATAAAGTGCCATTGCACGGCTATGCTGTGCAGTTACTCGCCCTTCCCAGCCATTTTTCAGGGTGGTTACTGCAAGCATTTCCAGGGACTTTAATGTCGGATCACCGGCATCGTCAATTAACATAGAAATCGGCTTATTGTATTTCTTTGCCAATGCAAACATCCGGTCGATATGTTCCTGCGCATCTGCGTCAGTATATTCGATCCAAGGGATACCACCGACCACATCTGCACCCATTTTTAATGCTTCTTCAACATAACCTTCCGCTCCGGGATCCCTTACAACACCATCCTGAGGGAACGCGACAACCTGAATTTCTACTTTTCCTTTAAATTCTTCGCGAGCTTTCAGAAGCGCTTTAACACCCTCTAGCTTTCCGGTCGTATCTGTATCTGCGAATGCCCGAATATGTGTATTTCCAAATTTGAGGGCTAAATTTACAGCTTTTCGTACATTTTCAATAATCCATTTTTCGTCATATTTTTCTTTAACTTTTGCGGCTAATTCAATAGATGTCATTGCCCCACCCATAGAACCATCCGTGTAGGCACCCATGGCTTCATCGTCCATCATTTCCAGGGTATATACTTTGCATAAATGTAAATGCCCGTTGATGAAGGATTCTGAAACAAGATTTCCGTTTGCATCAATGGTCTGTTTTGCTGAACCTTGAATTTTCTCAGATATTTCAACGATTTTCCCGTCAGAAATTGCAATTTGAACGAACTTGCCCTGAGAATCCCGCGTTACTGCATTTTTAATAAGAATATCAAAACCCATTTTTATTTCTCCTCATTATTTATGATCGATCTTGAATTATTTTTTGTGCCATCAACGCACCATCTTGAATTGGCTCGTACCCGGTGCACCGGCACAAATGCTTGTTAAGTGAATTATTAATTTCGGTTTCTGATGCTTCTGGTTTTGAATCCAGAAGTCCAACGAGTTCCATGACAATACCGGGAGTGCAAAAACCACATTGAATGGCACCTGATTCGGCAATTGATTTTTGAACTGGATGTAATTCTTTACCTTTAGCTAATCCCTCAATCGTGATAATTGTTGCTTCAGATGCCTTTTTTACAGGCGTATTGCAGCTTTTAACGGCTTTGCCATTCAATAGGATGGTGCATGTTCCACAAGTCGCGTTATCACAGCCGCGTTTCGTTCCGGTGAGATCTAGCATATCGCGGATCACATCAATCAACATAATTTCCGGGTCAACTTCGACTTCCCGCATTTGATCATTAATTGTGAAATGGATTTTTTCTACCATTATGTTTTCTCCTTATTGCTTTTCTTGAAGAGCTTTTTTCATAACATCAGGTGTAATTGGGATTTCATAGAAATCGATACCAACTGCATCATAAATTGCGTTAAGAATTGCAGGAGCTGGTCCAATAACGGGATGTTCACCGACACCTCTGGCACCAAATGGTCCGACCGTACCCGGATTTTCAATAAATTCGATCGTCTGCTTTGGTGCTTCTTTGTTCGTAGGGAGGTGGTATTGGAAGAAATGCGGATTTTTTATCTTTCCATCTTCATCGAATTCTACTTTTTCGTATAATGTCGCACCTACCGACATTAAAACACCACCCAATACGGATCCTCGAATCTGTAATGGATTGATCACCTGTCCAACGTCAAAGACAGAAGTGAAGTGATCCACAAAGATTTTCCCGGATTTCTTTTCAATGCGAATTTCGGCTGCCTGTGCACCAAACGTATATTCAACTCCTAAACTACCCTGTCCATTTTTATCCGGATTGGAATAACGCGGTAAACGTGCATCCGAAACAGATTGGGCAACTTCTCCAATCGTAATCCCGTCGCTGGTGATATAACCACGAGCGATATCTTGGACAGAGACCTTTATACTGGGGTCATTCTTCAAGTAAACAAAATCGCCATCATAATCAAGATAATCGACATCCGTTTTTAATACCTGAGCAGCTGTTTGCTTGAGCATTAGAATTAACTTGTCGGCAGCACGGATGATTGCTCTTCCACCTTGAGTTGTGAACATGGAGCCTATTGTCTGCCATTCGTATGGTGAAAACTGTGTGTCAAGCTCTGTGTAGACTCTAATTTTTTCGGGTGCAATTTTCAAAACTTCCCCGGCGATTTGAGCAACGATTGTGCGTAATCCCTGACCGACTTCTGCGCCACCCATATTGATGTTAACACTGCCATCAATATTCATTTTCATATAACAACTCTTTGTAGAAAATGGTGCACCTTTCGGGGATTTCATTACAGCTGCAAAACCACGACCGTAAAAATAATTTTCATCCTCGTCCGGTTTGTTTTTCGAAAAAACACTTTCTTTTACTTTGTCTGAACAGGCTTTTACATCCCCGTTCATTTTCCACATCAGTTCACCAAGTGAATTTACTTTACCTTCTGATAAGTAATTCATTTCACGAAGTTCAAAAGGATCCATATTCAGTTTTCTTGCTAAAAGATCCATCATTCGTTCTGTCGCAAGTTGTGATTCCTGGTGGCCGTATCCACGATAAGCACCAACGGGTGGTGTATTCGTGTAGACGGTATAACCGGACAAATCACAGTGCTCGAATTCATATGGTCCCGTACAATTGTGCGTCGCGGCAATAGTGACATTAACGGCTGTATCAGCAAAAGCGCCACCTGAATGGAGAATTTCTGCCTGTATTGCGACTAATTTGCCATCTTTCTTTGCGCCAATCTTCATTTTTGTGCGGATACCATGACCAAGTAGGGTGCTTGTAAAATCTTCTTCACGGGATGCAACCCATTTTACCGGGTAACCTGGAACGAAACTGGCGATGTAGGCGACAGTTTGTTCAACGGTGATATCAGATTTGTACCCGAAACACCCACCAATTTCCGGAATGTGGACACGAACATGTGAAACAGGTAATTCATACGAATGAGCCAGATCATCACGAATAATGAAGGGGCATATTGAAGATGACCATGCTTCGATTGTGTTGTCTTCTTTAAACCAGACAATCGATCCATGAGGTTCAATGGCTGCACAGGATCCATGCGGGAATAAAAATTCACCTTCAATGATCACATCTGCGTCTTTGAATCCGTCGGACCCATTACCCTTTTTTAATTGGTACAAATTCGCAATATTACTACCAGAAACGGGATTTAATGTTGGAAGATGCCAATATTCACCATTCTCCTGATGAATCAG
>CAZPIM010000094.1:0-6651 GCA_964586385.1 uncultured Anaerolineaceae bacterium | reverse complement strand
GTGATGATTTTTGCATGTGCAAATTCAGGGTGAAGTATTGCGGCGTGCAACATTCCCGGTAAGCGAACGTCATCAAGATATATCGCTTTTCCAGTGACTTTGCTAATTGCATCAGGGCGAATATAAGATTTACCAATATATTTATATTCCATTTTAATTCTCCTTGATTATTTTTTGCGAAAAACTACTCGCGTCTGTATGGTTTTAATAAAGCAGCCGGGTACGAAGCGTTCCTACCTGCTAAAACTAAAGCGACAATTGTGACAATATAAGGTAACGCTAAAAATGTTTCATAAGGTATGGGTAATTGCAGACCCATGGCTTGTAACCTCAACTGCAGGGCATTGGTTCCACCGAAGATAAGTGCGCCGAACATGACCTTCAATGGAACCCAGTTTCCAAAAATCACAATTGCAATAGCAACCCAACCACGTCCTGAAATAATTCCATGACTGAATGCGCCTAATTGAGCCAGCGATAAAAAAGCTCCTCCGGCAGCCATCAATCCGCCACCAATTGCCAACACAGCATAACGAATAGCGAAAACATTTACGCCTGCTGCATCAACTGCTTCCGGATTTTCACCTACAGCACGGATATGCAATCCAAATCTTGTTTTGTATAGAATCCACCAGGCTAGTGGAATGATGATTAGAAATGTGACATAGGTCAATAAATATTGCTGGAAAATTGTTCCTAACACGGGGATATCATTAAATGGAGAAAGTTGCTGAAAAGGGTCAATCGATGGTGGTGTTGATCTGCCACCATATTGAAGTCTGAAACCAAAAAGAGATAATCCGGTTAAAAGCAATGTTATTCCTAAACCAGAAACGTGCTGGTTTACGCCTAGAGATACTGATAATACCCCCATAAGTAATCCAGCCAACATACCACTTAGAATTGCTAAGAGTAAACCTAACCACAAGGATCCGGTTATATCAGCTGCGAAGAAACCAACGAATGCACCAAAGAACATGATGCCTTCAATACCAAGATTTAGAATACCTGCTCTTTCAGTAAATGTCTCACCAATAGCTGCCAAAAGGATTGGAGTTGAGACACGTAATGTAGCAGCGATTAAATTTATCAGGAAAACTTCCATCACATCCTCCGAATCCGATATCGTTGCAATAAGAGCATTCCGAGAGCAACTAAGAGCATGGTTGCCTGGGTAACTTCACCCAAGTAAACTGGAACGCCTAAAGCACGAGCAACAGTTTGAGCGCCAGAGTCGACCAGACCAAAGAATAAAGATGCCAATCCAACACCAAACGCGTTTAATCCACCTAAAGTAGCAATGATAACGCCGGTGTATCCATAATTTGCCGATAATTCACCAATTAAATGAAATTGAATTCCAGCAACTTCAGCCACACCTGCAATACCTGCAATTCCACCACTGATTAATGCAGCAGTGAGGATTGTTTTTGAAACATTTATTCCGGCGAAGTTTGCAGCTGGTTTGCCCAGACCGACTGACCGCATTTTTAGACCGAAAGATGTCCGGGTCAGAATCAACCAAAGGATAAATATTGCCAGCAATGCAATGATGAATCCCAGATTAAGCCGTGATCTTGGAACAATTTTGAAAAAGACCGCTGTTGGAGAAATTTCAGCTGATTGTGGCCATCCTGAATTCGGGTCACGCCACGGACCATTTAGCAATGCACTTACGATATAAGCCATGATGGAATTCATCAATAAAGTAGTTACAACCTCATCGACAGCCATTTTGACTTTTAACAATGCCGGAATCAATGCCCAGGCCATTCCGGCTATAAAACCACCTACCAGCATGACAGGAATTGCTACCAAAGCTGGCACACCATGAAGTATCTGTCCTAAACCGGCAGCTGCGATGGCTCCTGCGTACAATTGTCCTTCAGCGCCGATGTTGTAATAACCGGTGGCAAAGGCGAATGTGACTGCAACTCCAGTCAACATGAGTGGAGTTGATTTTACAAGAACTTCTAATACCGAAACACGATTGCCTAAAGGGGCAATCAGGAAGTGGTAATATGTTTCAAATGGGTTTGCATTTGCCCAGATGATTAATCCGGAAGTAATTATGAATGTCCCTAATAAAGCTAAAACGGGAATTAATGGTTTTATCCAAAAGGGAGGATTGTTTGTTTTGACGAAGCGGAGTTTTTTCTTAGTAGTTTCCATCATGTTATATTTCCTTCACCGCGCCAGACATTAATAGACCTAACCGTTCCGGTGTTGCTTCACTTGCAGCTAGCAGACCCACAATTTCCCCTTCATACATTACTGCAATCCGGTCTGAAAGCGCGAGAATCTCTTCGAGGTCCTCAGAAATCAAAATTACACCCGCACCATTTTTTCTCTGTTCTAATAATTGTTCTCTTACATAATCGGTTGCGCCCACATCCAAACCGCGTGTAGGTTGAGGTGCTATCACAATTTTCGGTTTTGTGGATAATACACGAGCCAAAAGCACTTTTTGCATATTTCCACCGGATAATGTGCGAATTTTATCTCCTGCTTTTGCTTTAATTTGAAATTGTTGTATTAAAGCATTGGCATTTTTTTGAATTTCCTTACGATTTAGAAATCCATTTTTAGAAAATTTATCCAGATGTTCAAGAGCCAGATTTTCATAAACAGTTAGTTCTCCCACTACCCCCTCATGACGATCTTCTGGGATTCGTCCCATTCCGGCATTGGTAAAATCACTAACGCCTTTTCCTACCAGGCTTGTTCCATCTAGAATAATATCACCTGAAGAAGGTGTTCTTACACCACTTAATGTTTCGGCAAATTGTTTTTGTCCATTTCCGCTCACACCAGCAATACCCAAAATCTCGCCTTCTTTTACACTAATATTGATGTTTTTTAAGGCAGGTAGTCCCTGATCATCAATCGCACTCAAATTCTTGATTTCAAGGAGCGTTCTGGAATCGGAATTTGCCTGGTTTTCTCTTTTTACGCCGAACGTTTCACGTCCAACCATCATGGATGCTAATTGATTCTGGGTAACATCAGCGGTATTTACGGTGCCGAAAGATTTACCATCTCTTAAGACGGTAACCCTATTAGTAATTTTTGTAACTTCATCTAATTTGTGACTGATAAAAATTACCGATAATCCCTCTTCGCATAGTTTTCTTAATGTTTCAAAGAGGACTTCTACTTCTTGAGGAATTAGAACTGCGGTTGGTTCATCAAGAATTAGTACTTTTGCGTTTCGATAAAGGGCTTTTAATATTTCTACACGTTGCCGTTGGCCAACGGAAAGGTGACGCACAAGTGATTTGGGATTGATATCCATACCGTATTTTTGTGCGGCTTTTGATACCTTATCTTCGATCGCAGAATAATCCAAAATGAATTTATCTGTGTATCCCAAAACAATATTTTCAGCAACAGTCATTGGAGGTACTAAAGCAAAATGTTGTGTAACCATACCAATATTGTTGGCGATTGCATCCTTAGGTGAATTGATTATTACGGGTTTCCCATTAATGAGTACTTCACCCGAATCCTGGTGATAGAGCCCGTATAAAATCCGCATCAGGGTTGTTTTCCCTGCACCATTTTCACCTAAAAGAGCATGAATTTCACCTTTACGGAGTTCAAAATCAACATGATCATTTGCCATTAAATCGCCAAAATATTTGGTGATCGCATGCATCTCTACAACGTTCATGATTTCTCCGATATATGCTCCCCTTGGTTCATTTCAAGGGGAGCATCAAGTCTAATGATTATGAATATTAATTACCAGATGAATGGTGAAAGCTCTGGTTTTTCATTAATATTGTTTACTGCGCGCCAGCTGGAGTTTCTTCTGCAATGTTCACACGGAAGAGACCGTCTTTAATTTCTTGTTCGCGCTGTTTGACTGTCGCTAAAAGATCGGCAGGAATTTTGGATTCCATGTCGTGCAGGGGTGCCAGTGTAGCGCCACCTTTTGCAACCATACTGAAATCTTTCAAATCCATAGCTGTAAATGAACCAGCTAACACCTGTTTCAGAACAAACTCAACGGTTGGAGTCATATTCCAGACTGGTCCACTGACGACTGATGTTGGACCTAATTCATATTGGTCACTCATGTTACCAAATGAATATAAACCGTTCTCAACAGCAGCTTCAATGACACCAAATCGTTCAGCAAACAATACATCTGCGCCGCCATCGATTTGTGCTAAAGCTGCTTCTTTGGCTGCAGCAGGGTCAAACCAGCTGTTAATAAAGGTTACTAAAACTTTTGCATCCGGATTTACTTCTTTAACACCTTCAATAAAGGCGTTTGCAATACGGTTTACTTCTGGAACAGGATGTCCGCCAACAATACCAATGGTATTTGTTTTGGTCAAACCACCAGCTAGCATACCGCTTAAGTAAGCCGGCTCATGGATCCAGTTATCAAAAACAGCTACATTTGGTTCAGAAGGTCCAAGACCCGATCCAAATACAAATGCAATTCCAGGATACTCTGCACCGACACGGCGTACTGCTTCTTCGTTACCGAAAGCATCACCAAAAATGGCTGCGGGTTTCTTGCTTTCAGCAATTTCTCTTAAAACACGTTCCATATCGCCAGCATAGCCGATATCATCTGTGTATTCGTATTTAATTTTTCCTTCATCAGCAGCTTTTTGAAGCGCAACATGAATAACACCATCCCAAGGCTCTTCAATTGGGGTAGCGAACGCACCGTAGAACAATGGAAGTTCGGATGTTGTCGCAGGTTCTTCAACAGGTGCAGCAGGTGCACAGGCTGATAAGGCGATTGTAATTAAAAGGGTGAAAATGATTAAGAAACGAAATTGTTTCATGGAACTTCTCCTTATTGGTATGTAAATTCATAAATTTTATTATGCAAAACAGATGGTCGATAATATTTTGGAATTCACCTCCTTAATGTCAATTACTTTCAAAAATTATTGCTGCACATCAAACTAGGTGTTTACGAATAGGATATTTTTTGAAATTGTATTAGTTTGGAAAAACGAATTAAGTCTGTGAAGTGTGACTTCACATTTTGCTTTTATAGTTTATAAATATATTTTAATAAATGCAAGTGAGTATTGACTTAATTCTTGAATTTGTCTGACAATTATTACATATTTTTCGAATTCTTTGTTAACCAATTTTCATTTTTACAAAATAACATTCTTTCTTTTTTTGGTAAAACAAGAACTTTTGGATTTAGAATTTCCCTTACCTGATCTCGATTATAATAACTGGAATGAGTGAAGATTTCGAGCTAAGTGAACGTGAGATAGACATTATTCGCCTGGTTGCCACCGGGGCGAGTAATAAAGAAATCGCCCAAAAACTATTTATTAGCCCGAATACAGTTAAAGTTCATTTGAGGAATATTTTTGGAAAACTAAACGTTGTTTCCCGAACCGAAGCAACAATGGTGGCAATTCGCATGGGGTGGGTAGAGTCACCAAAAAATGATATTGTTTCAAATGAATTAATTAAAACCAATAATCAGTCTGAATCAAATGAATTAGACACTTCTTTACCAGGTATCAAACGACGAAATTGGTTTGGAGTATTGGGTTTTTTCTTAATTTTATTAATTGCAGTCAATATTTATTTTTTTTATATCCGAACTAATGCTGAAAATATCGACCTAAATGCAAATGGAACTTCACAAATTCAACAAACACAACGGTGGCAAAACTTATCTCCAATGCCTTTCGGGATAAAAAATATGGCCGCAATTCGATATGAACAGAAATTTTACAATTTTGGCGGTGTGAATTCAGAAAAAATACTGGATTCAGTGTCAATTTATGATGTTAATGAAGATATTTGGATTGAAGGCAAAAAAATGCCTGCTTCTTTAAGTAATATACAATCCGTTATGTTTGGAGAAAAAATTTATATACCTGGTGGTATTTCTGGAAGTGGGGCAGTCACAGATACTTTAGTGGTTTACGATCCAAGGGAAGATGTTTGGGAAGAAAGATCCAAATTGCCTTACGCTGTATGTCGATATGGGTTAGTTTCACTTGAGGGAAAGATTTATTTATTCGGTGGTTGGGATGGTAATTCATATAAGAAAGATGTATTGATATATGATCCATTAACAGATACCTGGGAAAAATATTTTGAGATGCCACAACCTTTGGCTGATTTTGGTATTGCTGTAATGGGTGGGGGAATTCATATCCTCGGTGGTCAAAATGATGATGGTATATTGCTCAATCATCAAATTTTTAGTCCCCAAAGAGTATTGGACAACGAAGATCCCTGGAGTTCCGGCACACCTTTACCACAACAACGCTATGGCATGGGAGTAAGTGTTTTAGCTGATATGATTTATGTAGTAGGTGGAAAAAATGAGCAGAATCCTCATTTACCCATCATTCAATATCTTGCTCCATCGGATGAATGGGTTGAAATTGATCAGCCAATTGTTGACATCGGCGCTTTCCCGGCTGTGTTACCTTATGAGACCAGGTTATATGTTATGGGCGGAGAATTAAATTCTGAAATTAAATCTACCAATCAGGTTTTTCAAGCAGTCTACACAATTTTAGTGCCGGTCATCAGGCAATAAAAAACCACAAAAATGATTTGTGGTTGAGAGCGGGAGACGGGATTCGAACCCGCGAATATCAGCTTGGAAGGCTGATGCCTTACCACTTGGCGACTCCCGCG
>CAZPIM010000093.1:7457-10241 GCA_964586385.1 uncultured Anaerolineaceae bacterium | reverse complement strand
CGCCTTCCGTACCCCCGGTTAAGTTCCAGATAAGCCAGGAATCCATATTACCAAAAAGCACTTCGCCAGATTCTGCCTTTTCACGAACACCTTCGATATGATCCAGTATCCATTTTATTTTTGGTCCGGAAAAATAAGTTGCCAACGGTAAGCCAGTCGTCTCCCGAAACCGATCCTGACCTCCTTCGCGGGCGAGTTGCTGGCAAATTTCATCCGTGCGCGTGTCCTGCCAGATGATTGCGGGGTAAATCGGTTTCCCGGTAGACTTTTCCCACAGTAAGGTTGTTTCACGTTGATTGGTGATACCCAGGGCAGCAATATTCTTCGAGTCAAAACCGGATTTTTGAATTACACCCAGTAAAACCTCCTGGGTGCGTCGCCAGATTTCATTGGCATCATGTTCCACCCATCCCGGTTTGGGGAAGATTTGCTCATGTTCGCGCTGATCAAGCGCGATTATCTTTCCTCTTTTATCGAATAGAATACAACGCGTGCTGGTAGTGCCCTGGTCAATTGCGGCAATAAATTTTTCCATTTTCATTCACCCTGAAATATGTTTTTTTAACTTGCAAATCAAGACAAAGAAATTTTAGCACCAAGGAAGGAAATTTCTCAATTTTTTTCCCCGGCTAATTTGTCTGGATTCTCTCTTTTCAGAGACACAATGAGTTTGTATTTTTTTCAAACAACGTAAATCTAATTAGTGATTTTGTGTGTTCCTAAATAACCAGGCACAGGCATCATTTCAAGAAACACAATGAAAAAATCCCCACTAAAAAAATTGATTGCTAATAATTAATAGAAATTATAAATAATGAATTAAATGAAAAAAATCCCCAATCAAATATATCGAATTGATTGGCTAAATATGTGTCAAAGATAAACGCGCTTCCTGTTCACAGACGATACTAAGCGCATTTAAAAATACTTCGGGAGGGTCCGTTTTTGCAACAAAAGCATCAACCCCACTAAATATTGCTTCTGCCTTAGATTGTGGTTTACTACTTAAAACAATAATATACATTAGCGGATTTATTTTTCTTAGTCGTTTGATACGTTCCCAGACTACTAAATTATCTGTTCCCATTTTTGAACAGCAAACATTTGGTAATTCCCAGTCTAACAATAATAATTGTGGTTTATTCTTTTCAACCGCTAAAAATAACTCGTCTACATCTCTCACTTCTGATACAACTTGCCAGCATGCACGATCTTGTTCTAAAAGAAGATTTATCGCCGAACGCACTTTGATATCATCATCAGCAATAATCAATTGAATCATTTTTGTTTTGATATTCCCTCGATTTCTATAATTTTTATCCATTTACTGTTTATTGGTTCAACTTTAATATCTGAGACGAAATTGATCAACCCGCATGGGATCAGATTCCATACTGTCCAAAATAAGGGGAAATAAACTGTCCTTTTGACCAGGTAGTGGTCATTTTACTTTTACCAAACCACCCATATGATAAAAAATCACAAGGAACAGTAGATAGCCGCATAAGCTCACCGGTTTTTAGCATATGCTATAATGACGCAAACAAATATTTCCCATTTGGTGAAAATTTTATGCGATTTTTAATTACAGGTGCAGCGGGATTTTTAGGCTCATCTCTGGCAAATCAATTAGTTTTGGCTGGTCATAGCGTCCGTGGTGTTGATGATCTTTCGACTGGAAACCCAGAAAAACTTTCGAAAGAAGTGTCTTTTACACGTGGGGATGTGAATGATCGACCTAAATTATGGACATTATTGCAGGATATTGACTGCGTTTACCATTTGGCTGCCAGGGTTGTTGTTCCTGAATCAGTTCTTTACCCTCGTGAATATAATCATGTCAACGTCGGCGGTACTGTTACCTTAATGGAAGCCATTCGCGATGTTGGGGTTCGGAGAGTAATTTTTACCTCTTCCGGTGCCATTTATGGAAATCAACCTGACCAGCCGGTAAAAGAGAATGCAATTCCAAACCCCAAATCTCCGTATGCTGTTTCAAAACTAGCTGCTGAATACTACACGCATACAATTGGGTCCTTATGGGGAATTGAGACTGTGTGCCTGCGAATTTTCAATGCTTTTGGACCACATCAACAGTTGCCACCGACTCACCCACCGGTGATACCCTATTTCCTTAAACAAGCGCATGAGAATGCTACGATCGTCATTCATGGAGATGGCAGCCAAACACGGGATTATCTGTATATTGATGATGTTGTGGAAGGAATGATTGCTGCAGCTACCGCTTCATCCGTCAATCGATTTACCATTAACATCGGCAGCGGCCGGGAAACAAGTGTACGCGATCTGGCTCGTTTGGTCATAGAAATAACCGGAAAAAAACCTGAGTTTATCAATAATGTTCGAAATGATGGGGGACCGAACCGTATGTGTGCAGACATCAATCTGGCAAGAGAAAAACTTAACTTCCATCCCAGAACACCATTGGAAGTAGGGCTTCAAATGACCTATGAAAAAGATCCCCGCATTCATCAAAGTTAAAAATATCCATCCCTATATTTAATTGTGTCAAGAGTCCGGATTTGATATAATTTTCTGGATACATTGTATCTGAGCTATTTGTATTTAAGACAATCAAAAAAGAGGTTTTTATCTGGCGTAATGGAGTGAATCGCACCGTTCGATCTTTCCTGAGTTTGATTTTAATCATTCTTTTTATGGCCATTTTAAGTTCTTGTGGTCAAAACTCAGGCTCCTCCTCCATAAATATTCAGGGAGAAGATGTTTTCCCTGTCGATAAAACTTTTCGGGAATTCTATCGTA
>CAZPIM010000093.1:0-7357 GCA_964586385.1 uncultured Anaerolineaceae bacterium | reverse complement strand
ATTCAGGGAGAAGATGTTTTCCCTGTCGATAAAACTTTTCGGGAATTCTATCGTAATCTGGGTGGTGCAGAACTCTTAGGACCAACCATCACAGAAGCATTTCCCTGGAATGAAATGTCCTGCCAGTACACCGAAAATGCATTAATGTGCTTCAATAGCCTGGCAAAATCTACAGATCGATTCACATTATTCCCAATTGGTGCAAATCTAAAACATCTGACCAGTGAAATTTCACAAAATTCAGAACCTGTTTCGATTTATAAAGAGTTTCTACCCCTTTATGAAAAATTAAAAGGGGAAATCTATGCAGGAAAACCAATCACGGATGTTCGTTTTAATCCGCTCGAACAAAGACTGGAACAGTACTTTGAAAAACTGGGTTTTTATCGGTTAGTTGGAGAACCATCCGGAAATGTACATTTGTTAGCGTATGGGGTTTATGCTTGCGGAGAGAATTGTAATTATCCCGCCAGAAAAGGAAGTGCTGTCTCCAATCAACCGATGACTGTTGATATGCCTTTCCTGCCGGTTATCGCAAAAATGGATAATCCGGCAGCATTTGGGGAACCACTCACCATTCCTTACCAGCTCGACAATGGACAAATACAACAGGTGTATGAAAATGCGGTTTTTGTGGGTAATTCTGTCAACCTAGAGACAGTTCGATTACTGGATGTTCCTGTCAGGCTTGGTTATCTGATTGCTGATCCCGGTCCGCAATTTATGAATTCATCCGATGGGATTGTGTTTTACAACGTTGACGGAGCAAATGGATATCATGTGCCGATCGTGTTTGATTCATTCATTGTTGGACACGGCGGGCGGGAGTTCTCGGGCAACCCCATTGGTGAATATTTTCAAATCGGGGACTTTATTCGGCAATGCTTTCAGAATTACTGCCTGGATTATTATCCTAACGAAATCGAAGAAAATCGGGTTAAATTAGCTCCACTAGGTGAAGATTTTTTGAAAATTGCCAATTTGCCGGAGGATTATGTGATCCGGTTTAAATTTACGACTGATACAGTTGCACTGCAAATAAATGAAAACTTCCCGAAGGTAAGTTTTGATCAACCGCAGGAAATTATCATCTCTGCCAAACGAATACAGGATAATCAACCCATACCCGATGTGGACTTTACGATCACACTGACCCTGCCGGATGGATCGGAGCAGGAATTTAATTCTCAGCCAACTGATCTTAAAGGAGAAAGTAAGTTTCTTTTCCCGACCTTTACTACGATAAAAAGGGGACGTGTTATCGTTTATCAGGTTTGTTTAAACCAATCATCAGATGAAAAAATGTGTTTAAAAGACCATTATTTGATCTGGTAAGTATTAGGGCTGGGCTTCTGCGAAAACCTGAATATCAGCGATTTGTCCGGAAACAGCATAAAGGTTGAAATCAAATGTTCCAGTACCGGGTTCTTTAGATTCCCATTTGCGTAATCCGATGATTTCACCTGATTCATTCAAAGCGATCGCCACAACCCAAATTTGGGAAGTGTTTTCAGCGAGTTCAAAACTACCCGTTACGCGCGTTGTGCCTGGATCATCTAAAGTAAATTGTTGATCCAGGATTTCCACACGTTGGTACTGGTTCACAGCGACATCCAAAGGAATTGAAGATGAGAATTGTGCACTGAACTGGAAAGGATCCGGCATTTCTGGTGAAAAATAAGCCGCAAAGGGCAGTCTTTCATCCGGAAAGAGCACGTTAAGGGGAAGCAAAGCTTTTTGAGTGAACAATGATGTGGCTTGTTGATCGGCAAGGTTCACATTCACGACAACGCTTTCCAGGATTGACTCAGTAATATTCTCAATCAGACCAAAGCACCAAACACCTTTAACAGTATCGGCCAGACAATTCAAGTCAGTTACCGGCATTGCAATCGGTGTTGGGAAAGGGGTCTGGTTCCCGGGAATTTGCGTTTCTGCCGGAATCAAAATTGTCATTCCAACTGTCATTGTGTTGGGATTCACTTCCGGATTGATGCTCAAAATGCTATCGAGAGAAACATTGTATACCAATGCAATACCACCTAAAGTCTCGCCTAATTTTACCGAATGTGAGCGCGGAGTGGAAGTTGGCGAGGGGAGCTGGGTTGCAGTTTGAAGCGGCGTTGGCGTAAGGGTTGCCGTAAAAGTTTGTGTTGGAACTATCTTTGGAGTGACAGTTGCCAATACAGGAGTATTAACACTTTCGGGCAATTGAATCGTTGTTTCACCAGCACAAGCAGAAATAGTGATTGTTATCAATAGGAGCATGCATATCAGATAAGCGTTTTTTAATTGTTTATTCATAAATCCGATTATACCGTTAAGATTTTTGGCTAAAAATAATTCAGGCACCATGGAAATTTCCGGCTTTGGAAAACTTGTCGTGAATTCCTGCCTGTGCTAAACTCAAACTATGACCAGCACGGAAGAAAAAATATTCCAGGAAGCGTTGACAGCTATTGAAGAAAATGAAAATCTTCGCGCAAAGGATCTGTTAACACGCTTATTAAAAATGGATCAGCTCAACCCGGAATACTGGTTGTGGATGAGCGCTGTTGTGACTAGTGAAAAAGAAAGGCGTTACTGCCTGCAACAAGTCCTAAAATATGATCCACAAAATAGTTCTGCCAAACGAGGTTTGATTTTATTAGGTGATTTACCACTCGACGGATCACTTCGCATGCCGCTTTCCATGCAACAAAGGAAATGGTCGGTTCCGGCAATTGACGGACTTGAAAGTGAAAAAGTAAATTTCCCCTGGCTAAAGACCGGGCTTTCGATCGCTGCTATCGCCATTGTGGTTGTTTTGGTTGTGCTTGCGTTTACATCCGATAGGTTGTGGTTATTTAAGAATCGACAGGTAGCTGTTATCGGAACAGCACAATCAACACCCACTTTTCCAGCTACAAATACTGCAACGATTACACCCACACCAAAATTTGTGGGACCAACGCCGCCCTGGATGGCAATAGCGGAGACGTATACGCCGACACCACTTTATGTTAATACACCACATGCAATTATTGAAGCTTACCGGATTGCCATACGAAATTATGAGCGTAATGATTGGACCCAAGCGATCACATATTTACAGCAGGCAATTGAAGCCGATCAAACTGCCCCAGATTTACCTTTTCTTTTAGGGGAAGTGTACCGATTAAACGGACAAAACAATCTTGCTTTGGAAGCATATAATCAGTCCATTGAAAAAGATGAGAATTTTGCCCCTCCTTATCTTGGCAAAGCGAAAATTCAATTATTGCAGGAGCCGGAGTCCTTTGAAGGCATAATCGGCGAAATAGAACAAACCATTGTATTAGATCCTTTCTATGCAGACGCTTATATCGAACTGGCAAATATTCAAATAAAAAATAACCAGCTTGCATTGGCACAGGAGAACCTGGAAAAGGCAGGTCAACTTTTGCCTGAATCACCCCTGGTGTCAATCGGTTTAGGAAAGGTCTTTATCCAATTGGAAGATTTTGACCAGGCACTGGCATATGCAAAAAAAGCGAATGAACAGGATCGTACCAATCTAGAAAGTTATCGTTTCCTTGGACAGGCATACCAGGCAAAGGGTCAAATTTTGGAATCATTGGATCCTTTATTAGTGTACACAACGCATTCCCCCAGCAAAGATCCGGTAGCTCTGGCCTGGTTGGCGGATGCATATGCGGCCAATGGACAGCATGAAAAAGCGATTGAACTTTATGACGAGGCGATTTTAGAAGATCGATTCGCGATTGAGGTTTATCTTAAACGCGGGCAAATGTTTCTGAACCTGAACAAAATTGAAAAAGCTTTCGATGATTTTGATTTAGCATTCAAGATTAATCCAAATTCTTATCAGGCGTGTATGCTAACAGGAGAAACGCTATTCCTCATGGAGGAACCTGGCGATGCTTATCAACAGTTAAGCAAATGTCAGAAATTATCCGAAAATGACCACCAACTGGCAAGAATGTTTTTTTACAGGGCATTGTCATTGGAAGCACTTGAAAACGATGTAGCGATTCAGGAATGGGAACGCTTAATGGCGCTGCCAAATGATGAAATTGATCCGCAATTTATAGCAACAGCCCAATATTTTATGAATTCTTACTATACATCGACACCATCTCCTACCAGCAATCGAATAACCACCAGGACAAAGACACCTACCAGTGTTAAAACACCGTAAGCAATACAAGAGTCAATCGATGTCTCGATTTTCAATCTATTTAATGATTCAAAAAAGAAAAAACAGAAGAATTTCGAAGTTTAAAGATTCGCAAAGCAAACAACGCCACCGTGGATTTGGAGTGCTGGCGGTATTACTGGTTTTGATATCCTTAGTTCCGGTAGCTACTGGAATCCTGTATTCGTACGTATCCAAAGATCTTCCATCTACAGAATTGTTGAACATTGCATTGAATGTTCGAAATGGCACAATGCTTCAGCCAACAACTATTTATGATCGATCTGAAAATACCATTCTTTATCAATTGCAAAATGAGAATATTTCCCGGCGGTTTTTGATGATCGACCCCAACAACCCGGAATTTTTTAGCCCATACCTGGTTCAGTTTACAGTTGCTGTTTATGAAGAAGATTTCTGGACCAGTCCCGGTTTTACAAATAATTGGCTTGAAAATATTGGTCCAACGACGATAGCAGAGCAGCTTGTCGATCGTATGCTCTTATGGCAGGAACCGGACAACAAAATCCGAAACATGCGTACGAAGCTACTTGCAGCTCAAATAACAAAGAAATATGGCCGCACTCAAGTTCTGGAGTGGTTCCTGAACAGCCAAAGTTATGGGCATTTAACAATTGGTGCCGATACTGCCGCGCGATTATATTTCGATAAACCAGCCAGCCAACTTACAATGGCAGAATCAGCGCTTCTGGTTTCGGTTTCTAAAACGCCAGCTCTAAATCCGATTGATGCACCACAAGCGGTTCTTGAAAACCAAAATATTTTATTGAAACAGCTTTTTGATGAAGAGAAGATCAGCAGCAATGAATACAAAGATGCAATTGCGGAAGATATTGTCATTCAGGACGTCAGACCTCAACCACAATTCATTGCAAACGCCTTTACAAATTTGGTACTCAGCCAGTTATATGGTCTTTTTGGCTTCGAGCGTATTGAGTTAGGTGGAATTGATGTGGTGACTACACTGGATACCAACATGCAGTCAGCAGTGATATGTACCATGGATGTGCAGATGCAACTCTTATTGATGGATTCACCCACAGATTCTTTTTGTGAACCCGCAAAATTTCTATCGTCCAATATCAATAATCTTCCGGATCTAGCAGACATCAGCGCCAGTGCAGTCATTCTGGACCCAAAAAGCGGGGAAGTTTTAGCGTTGATCGGTGATATGGACGAATCGAAGGAAAGCAGTCTCCTCCCAACACATCAGGCAGGATCGATTTTGACACCACTGATTGGTGTCAACGCGTTTGCCCGAGGTTTTACTTTAGGCTCACAAGTATGGGATATTCCCTCCAGTCTTTCGTCTGAATTAATAGAATATGCTCTGCCGGATGATTCTTATCAAGGTCCCATGCGGTTACGCAATGCCCTGGCAAATGATTATTTAACCCCTATTGGTGCACTGCTTGAACAACTGGGTCCGGACATTGTTTGGAAAAGTGGCAAATCTTTTGGAATGACAACCTTATCCAATGAATCCAGCCCGGCGTTAATCTATGAAGGAAAAAGTGCAAACATTCTGGAAGTCGCCCAACTTTATGCTACGTTTGCCAATTTAGGGACCAGAAATGGCAAAATCAATGAGCAGACGCAATCAATTGAACCCATATTGATAAAAAATGTGTTGACCACTGATCAGGTTTTACTTTACGAATTAGTGCAATCCGATTCACAGTCAATACTCAGTACTCAACTGGCTTATCTGATTCACGACTTTTTACAGGACGATTCTGCCCGAAGATTATCACTCGGGTATCCCAACCAGTTAGAAATTGGGAGACCAGCCGGTGCCAAATTTGGACTTACCTTTAATAATGAAGAGGTTTGGGCAGCTGGATATACCCCGCAATACACAACAGTCGTATGGTATGGAAATAGTGCGATTGGTAATGAAGCAGTCGATTATAAGATTTCTGGTAATGTATGGTATGCCATGATGCAATGGTTGCATAAAGATCTTGAAATCGAGACCTGGTCCACCCCACCCGGAATCAGTGAAAAAGATGTTTGTGCAGCATCGGGATTATTGCCAACGAATGAATGTCCTGAACTTGCGAAAGAGATATTTATCGACGGAACGCAACCAGTAAATACAGATAATTTGTTTAAAAGTTATGAGATCAATCGTGAAACAGGACTTCTCGCAACAGTTTTTACGCCGGTCGATTTAATTGAAAATAAAATATTTATGATCATTCCTGATTCAGCTTTGGAATGGGCAAAATCAAGCGGAATTGAAATCCCCCCGCAAAACTACGATGCCATTCAATCTCCCGTAACAAACACGAAAGTGCGCATAACAACCCCAACGATTTACCAATTTGTACGTGGATCGATCGACATTCGCGGAACGGTCTCTGGTGGGAATTTGCGGAGTATCCGCATTCAAATCGGGAGCGGATTGAACCCGCAATCCTGGTTTCAAATTGGTGAAGAACTGACGGAAACACGCGTGAACGGTGATTTAGCAAGCTGGGATACGGAAAAATATGAAGATGGATTGTATGCATTACGCCTGCAGGTTATCCGTGAAGACCAAACCATAGAAACGCATACCATACAGGTCACGATTGATAATTCGCCTCCAATGGTAAACGTGTTATTTCCAAAAATGAATGACGAAATTGAACGGTCATCCAATGGTATCACGACAATTCAGGCAGAAATACAGGATGAAACTGCGATTGCAAAAGTTGAGTGGTGGATAGATGGCTTGTTGATTGGCACTACCAACACGGAACCATTTAGTTTCCCGGCAACCCTGAATGGCGGAACACACAAACTTCAAATTAAAGCTTTTGATTTAGCCGGAAATTCAACCAATTCGGAAATAATCACATTCGTTCTAAACTAGAATTGATGTTTATATGGGCAGGAGGAAAAAATGGCGACGAAAATTACATGGTTTGGACATTCTACTTTAGGTATGGAAACTTCCGGATATAAAATCCTGATTGATCCATTTTTTAGTGGAAACCCGGCAACAAAGACGACCGCGGATGCAGTACCGGCGGATTATCTTCTGATTACCCATGGCCACAGTGACCACATCGGAGACAGTATCGCCATTGCGAAAAGAACCAATGCAATGGTCATCTCCAATGCTGAAATTATCAAATGGTTTGGTAAACAAGGTATAAAAAATACGCATGC
>CAZPIM010000092.1:6923-10249 GCA_964586385.1 uncultured Anaerolineaceae bacterium | reverse complement strand
ACATTGGAATTGAACAAGAACGAGTTACCGCAATTAACCGCACGGGATTTATTTTTTGGATTATTCAACCAGGGAGCTACCTATTTCAGGCTTAGTCAGATCCCGGAGGCGGTCGCTTTTTTTGACCAGGCCTTCAGTTTGTATCAGACATTGGATGAAGATTAGCGTCCATGGCGCGTGCTCTGGTATCGCGAGGAAGCTTACCAAACTTATTTCCAGGCAGGCCGTTATCAATCTGTAATTGATCTCAGTAATGCGACCCTGGCAATGCTCAACAAACATGGACTGGAAGAGAGCCACTACTGGCGCGGGATGGCGTATGAAGCTATGGGAGATCTTGTCAAAGCCAGAGCCGACTATGAAATCGCGCTGGAATTACGCCCAGCGTATCGGCTGGCAAGTGAAGCATTGGAACGCGTTAACTAAAAAAGAGGACAGGTAAAGACCCATCCTCTCTTTGTCGTCATTTCAGGTTTTACTCATATCGCAGTGCTTTGACCACATCCATTTTGGCTGCCTGTTTGGCAGGGATCAAGGCTGCGATGATGCCAAAAATCAGCCCGGTAACGATAGCAGCGACGACGCCTGCCACCGGGAAGACATACTTCATAGGGACAATTACATTCAAAGCATTGACAAATACAAACCCCAAATATAATCCTGCCAAAATACCAAAGGTGGTTCCGATCAATGCCAGGAGCAGGGCTTCCGCCACAACCATCGTACGCACCTGTTTTTGGGTTGCCCCCACTGCCCGCAGCATGCCAATTTCACGGGTTCGCTCCAATACACTGATCGCCAGCGTGTTGAGCATTGCAATCAACGAAGGTAATGCAAATAGTGCCAGTAGAAAATACATGCCAGCAAAGGCGGCTTGAAGCTGGGTAAGCATTGTATCTGCGTACTTTTTCCCGGAGATGACATTGAATTGTGGATAGTCGGCAGCAACGGATTTGATCTCACTTTCTGTTCTTGCAACATCCGCTCCTTCTTTAAGATTGAGCTGCAGAAAGACATCATCCGTGCTATCAAAATAGGTCGCCAGATTTTTCTGCGACATATAGATGGTGTTTACTTTGGCATTGAGCAAATCTGAACCGATTCCAGCAACAGTGAAATTTGCTTTGCCTGATGGGGATGTCAATTCGAGCACATCACCAACTTTGATGCCCAAGATGGATGCTAAAGTTCCATTGGTGATGATCTGATTACCCTGATCCATTGCCAGGAAAGCGGTCTCATCACCTTCAACAAATTCCAGTTTACTTACCTTTGGAAATGTTTGCGGATTGATCCCTAAAATGGAGATGGCCTGGTCGCCCAAAACGGTTCCTGCAAAGCGTAATGTAGAAATTTCTTCTACTCCTTCGATATCCTGCAACCGTGTTGCGAAGTCCTGGTTTGCACCAACATTTGAATTCCACAGTGAAATGGATGGCGGGATGAAGAGATAATCACTACCCAATCCTTCCCGAATTAAACGATTCATGGTGATAGTCATACTGGCGACCATGCCGCCTAATGAGACGATAATGGCAATCCCCAGCATGGTTGCGCTGGCAGTAATGGCGACGCGGGATGGTTGGCGGGTGAGATTGCCCTGTGCTAATTCTCCTGTTCCCTGTCTGGCATAGATTTTGGCTAATATTTTCCCAAAAACTACTGCGATCGGGTTTACCAGGGCGGGACCGATCAGTACCAACCCGACCAGAACCAATACCGATCCGAGACTGATCCATGCAGAATTACCGGTAAACAATCCAATCACTGCAAAGCCAATCAGGATGATGCCAATGATGAAATTAACACCCCGCAAGCGTTTGAAAGCCATCTCTGAACTAGTTGGGCGTAATGCTTCCAATGGCGTCAAACGGCTGGCTTGTATTGCAGGAATCAATCCTGCAAGCACAGTGACACCTACACCTAAAACTATGGATATGATGATGATGGAAGGTGAGACAACCGGTTTTCCCATTTGCAAATTAATAAACTGGCTCATCGGCACCGCAGCCAATTTCAAGACTCCTGCGCCTAGAAGATAGCCAAAAAACAAGCCAATCGCCGTTCCAACAATGCCCTGCACCAACCCTTCGGCCAAAATCAAACCTCGAATTGTCGCCCGGCTTGCTCCAACAGCGCGCAACATGCCAATATCATGGCGGCGTTCGACGATCACTGTGCGAAAGGTGTTGAAAATTATGAAAGCGCCCATAAACAAAGCCATCACACCAAACATGGTCATGGCAACCTGTCCCATTTGGATTGCGCCAAAGACTTCCTCACCGGAATTGAGGGCACCGATTTCATAACCTTCACCCAATTGGTTTTGGATATTTGCAATAATTTCTTCCCGTTTAACCTGGTCCAGGGTATTCAAATTAATCTCGATCACATTCACTTTTCCTGCCTGACCCATCATTGTTTGCGCCTGGGTAAGGGTAACGATGATTTCTTCACTGCCGGGTGTAGTTTTTGGGAAAAGAATGCCAACAATCTCCAGCTTTTCGACACCATTCACCGTCGGAAGTTGCAGTGTGTCACCAAGGGTTACAGAAATCGAATCCGCCAAAGATTGTGAAATAACAACCGCTTTTTGGTCATCCGCTTGTAAAAAACGACCGGATTGCAATGGATAACTGTGCAATGATTTGGCAGCAATTGGATCTGCTCCAATCAGGATTAACGACGTGATGCGATCTGTCTTTTTTGCATCCTGATCAAAATAATCTGCCGGGATATTAATAGTTCGGGTCAGGGTAGCAGAAATTGCGCTGATACCATCGATTGCATTCAATTTAGTGACTGTATCGACTGGAAAAACATCGCTGGTTATGTGTGTTATGGTGACATCCACTACCCCGGAAACTGCCATGGTATTTGCCTTCATGGTTTCCAGCATGGAAGGCAGTACGATATTCATACCGAAGATCACCAACACACCGAAAACAACCGCCAGGGTTGTCAAAAAAGTTCTTAATTTTCTACCAGCCAAATATCGACTGGCCATAGTCATTGAGAGGTTCATTTCATTCTCCTTAGGGGCTGAACTCAACATCGAAAAGACATCAGTATTTTTACGAAGTGCTCGCGTTTTTTCAATGCATCTATTTTTTTTAGTCAGCCATTTCTTTCATCTTATCTGCGACCATTTCCGCATTATTGCCATTTTTTCTTTCCAGCATTGTTTCATCAATGACTTTTCCGTCTTTTAAGAAGATGATTCGATCTGCATAAGCTGCGATGCGTGGGTCGTGCGTAACCATTATTACCGTGCGGTTATATTTTTTTGAAACATCCCGCAGGAGATTTGCAATTTCATCGCCGGC
>CAZPIM010000092.1:0-6823 GCA_964586385.1 uncultured Anaerolineaceae bacterium | reverse complement strand
AATTCAGTCAAATGATCATCACTCATCTCAGCAAGTGGAGTACCTTCGATTAATACTTGACCTTCCGATGGTCGATCCAATCCCCCCAACAAATGCAATAATGTGGATTTTCCACATCCGCTTGGTCCCATCACAGCCACGAACTCACCTTGCTTTACATGCAAGGTGACATGATCGAGTGCAGTCACAGCTGTTGTCCCTTTTCCATAAATTTTTGTCAGGTTTTCCGTTTGAATAATGTTCATTGTGTTTTCTCCAATTCTTACTGATTATCCTTCTTCACGAGAAGCTGTCTTTTTCGGGCGGCCTCTCGGCTTAATTTCTGGTTCCGGAAATGGTTGGTTTTGAACGACTTCCAGGCGCATTTCGGCAATATCCAACCAGCGTAAATCTGCCTCTAAATGCATGATGGACTTATCCATTAATAGAATTTGTGCCATCTCAGTCCGCGGATCATATTGATTACGGATCGTTGTGGCTGCATGCAAGTCCTGGTATAAATGAGCACGCTGAATTTGAATCAGACGGAATGGTTCAATATCACCGGATACCAGAGCAGTCATCAACTTAATAAAGAACTCATCATGTGCATGCTCAGGAGTTATGCCGCTCTCGTACCACTCTTTTAAGATTCGCCTGCCTTCATTTGTAATGGTAAAAATCTGTTTTTCCGGACCACCATCCTGCGATATCGAACCCAGGGCAACCAGGCCGGCCAGACATAAACGGTTCAATGTGGTGTAAATTTGGGCAGGTTTGACATCCCAATTTTCATCCCCACCAACCAGTGCAGAAAAAGCAGCCCGTAATTCATATCCATGACGGGGTTTTTGTGACAATAATCCGAGAACAGCAAATCGTACTGACATAATAATTAGTTTACAAGTTAATAGTTTTTTGAATAAATAAATAATATACAAGTTAATAGTTTTTGTCAATATCCCAAGAGGTGATTTTTGTCATAATCCGATCATTGCATTTGATAAAAAGCGATAAAAAAATCCAAATTTACTTAATCCTGTAATTTTGCTTTTTACGTGATAAAATTTTTAAGGCAGGGATTGATTACTGCCTCTTTAAGATTTATTAAATGACCTACTAACAAGTCTCTTAAGGAGAGTGAATGGATCCATATACCTATCCAATTGATTTTTCCGAGGATGTACAGACTCCAGTCAAAGGATCACTGATCCTGGAAAAGCCGCTTCCCTATCTGACTAAAAAACCCGAAGGAAGCGGTTTTTATCGCCCCGGTAAAATTGAACTTAACGAAACGGGCAATCTTGATTTAATGCTCTATCACACGCCATCCACAGCCCGTTTTATTTACATCGAACGCAGGCGACCGGAATTACGTTTGATGGAATACGTCGGTTTGTCAAAAGAAGAACTTGCCGGAGTTGATTCATTACTTTTGCCGGGTCAAATTTGGATGGGTGCAGGGCGAGCGAATTTAATGTGGAAGGCGATGCAGGATATTTTTAATGCCCCACCTTTACGAAAAACGATCACCAGTTTTAAACAGGAAAACCTGGCTGTTTTCCCGATTGCACGGGAAGGCTTAAAATACCAGGTTCCGGAAGCCATTTATGAAACTTACGGGTATTACACCGATGAAGTCGTATTGGATGCCCACCACGTTTTCGACAGTTCTGTCCCGGTATATAACCGCAAAGTCGAAATGACCATTTTTAAAGATAAAGACTTAAATCAACCCCAACATGACAATGTAAAAGTAGCTTTCATTGCAGATAGTATTGCCAGCGGGCTGGTAATGAAAGAAGTGATCACGCGCATTAAAGAACGCTTTCGAAATTTGGAACGGGTGGAAGTATTGTCACCTTTGGCAACCATTCGTGGATTAAGCCGTATTGCCGAATCGGAAAGCAAAAATGGGGTAAAAGTACGCGTTCATATTTTTGAAACAATCCTGAATGCGCTCCCGCCTGATTTTTATTATTCTGCTCATTATAATATTCCGGAATTTCATATTCGCCCTGACCTGGAAAATGAATATCGGGAGTGGTGGGGTAAGGACCAACAGGGAGCCATGATCGCAGATACCAGTTGTGCCGGTTATGGGTGGAGTGAAGCATTTTATTCTCCCCGAAAACAAATCGAAATGATCAACAGCCAGCTCTTTGAAAGACACAATTTAACGATTGCAGAGATTATTCGACGCCAATTAACTTAACCACAAGGAAATTGCCATGTTGCAATTGGGTAACAATACCAGATCATCTAATTTAATTTTTGCTGGTATTGTTTTGGTGATCATTCTTCTTTTCGCCTTTGCCATCCATTTCATCATGGCAGACAATATCGTTGGGAATGATATTCTGGTCTTTTATCTGGCTGCAAAATCCAGTTTTATTGATGGGCAGGGACCTTATTTATCCGAAAATGCTGTGCTAAGTCAGGTGCTTTCTTACGGAAAAGTGGCTCAACCTGGTGAGGATTATCTCACATTTAGTTATCCCCCCTACGCATTAATCCCTGTTTGGATTCTAACTTTTCTTCCATTTGATTGGGCACAAGCAATTTGGATGGCGATATTAATCATTGGTTTCGTTTTTGGACTCATCCTATTATTTCCCCTGGCACCGAAATGGTTAGCCCCTTCCGCACTATTAATTTACCCGGTCGCTTTTGGTATTTTAATGGGAAATTTTGTCATTCCAATTGCGATCATTCTTCTGTTCAATGTCAAATACTTTTTCTTTAATATCAGTAAACCTAACCAGATCGTTGAATATATATTAGCGATTTCCTTAGCGTGGGCAACTGTCAAACCGCAATTTTCCTGGTTGTTTATCACTTTTATTCTGGTTTCGGCGTTTTCTCAAAAAAAACGAAAATTCATCCTCTGTTTTTTCCTGAGTTTTATTGTATTTCTACTTCTGTCATTTTTGATACAACCGGATTGGGTGAGTGCCTTTATAAAACAAATAGGCTTTTATCAGCAAACCAATCCAACCGAATTACAGCTTATTAAGTTCTTAAATCTATTTTTACCGGTTCGAATTTCCGACATCATTGCAATCCCATTGATCGTAATCGCAATTCTGTGGGCTCTTTATACATTTTATCAATGGTGGCATCAGAAGCTCAAAACGCTTTCTGTGTTTATCATTATTGGATGGGTTTCCTACCTTTTATATCCGGGCGGTGTAGATTATCAACAGATTGTCTTCGTTCTGCCAATTCTTTTGTGGATTTTTCAGTGGAAACCTTCCAATCGAATTCTGGTTCCAGTTGTCTGGGTTTTGCTCATTCTTTTTAGTTGGCTGGAATTTATATATGTCCGAATATTGGGTATGAATTTCGCTATTACTGGCTGGTTTTTTTATGGGTATCTACTTTGGGCGATCATACTATTAACCCGGACTAAAAAAGGATCCAGCCCAAAAAACGTAGAATTAAATTAATGGTTAATTTGTAAAGATCATTCGCTCATAAGAGTAGTGATTAGTTTTTCAATTCTTCGCTGGCGCGTTTCTACTTTTTTGGCTTCATCAATCCAAAGTACATATTCCCGTTGATGTGAATAAGCCAGAGCCGCAAATTTTTCTTTCGCTTTGGGATTTTTCTCAAAAGCTGCCTGTACATCCTGGGGAATTTCAATAACGCGGGGTTCGTCGTCCAGAAACACCTCCACGTCCACCAAATCCCCAATCCCCTTGCCGATTTTCTCGCGAATGGATTTCAAAATTGGGACAATATGGCATTCAGTCCCCATCCTGACCAGTGATCCGCGATATGGCTCACCATTAAAATTGATACGCACAGGGATGCGAGTGTTTGTACCAAAAACCTCCTGCGTGTTAAACGGGAACTCCAGGTATGCTCCTCCGCTGCTGCCCGCATCCAGAATAATTCCTGTAAACGCTACTTTGCCTGGATTCTTTAAAATTGTTTGCATCGGTTTTCCTTGTATTTAATTTTCGATGGATTAATTATGACACATTTGGTTGCTTTTTTTCGATAGTCCTTTAGAATGTTTTCACACCCAACTTATTCTTATGAAAAAAACTATGTTCAGACAAAAATACTACATCACTCTACCGCTCGTTATTCTGATTTTGATTTTTTCAATCTCAGCCTGCTCAAATTTTGTCCAAATAAATAAACCGGATACGATTGGCACCACAGCCGAATTGATTGGACCACCAGTTGAGGCTATACCATCATCAACTGACACCTTCACAAACACGCCTAACCCGACGAACACGCCGGCACCTTCCGTAACTCCCATTCCGACCGCAACTTTGCACCCGATGAGCGTTATGGCATTAAGGCAGATGTCTTTTCCCGGCAGTGAAATTGTTTTGGAGAGGGAATTGGAACCCGGATCAAATTATCGAAGGTATTATGCTTACTACTTGTCTGAGGGTTTAAAAATTTATGGATTACTGACTATACCGAATGGAAATATGCCGGAAGGTGGTTGGCCGGCGATTATCTTTAATCATGGCTACATACCACCGGATGTTTACCGAACGACGGAACGGTACATTGCCTATGTGGATTGGATCGCCCGCTCCCAATACATAGTTTTCCGGATCGATTATCGTGGACACGATCAATCGGAAGGAGAGGCAAGCGGCGCTTATGGGAACCCCGGTTACGCGGTTGATGTGTTAAATGCCGTTGCTTCGATTAAAAATTTCCCTCAGGCAAATCCGGAAAAAATCGGGATGTGGGGGCATTCGATGGGAGGATATCTTACATTGCGTGCCATGGTTACCACTTCTGACATTAAAGCAGGTGTGATTTGGGCAGGCGTTGTTGCATCCTACCCGGATATGCTTAATTTATGGAGACGCAATTCTACCGGTCCCACACCTACTGCACCTGCCTTTGCCAGACGTTGGAGACAGGCATGGGTTGAAGAATTTGGCTCGCCTGAGGAAAATCCGGAATTTTGGCGATCCGTTTCATCAAATTCGTATGTAAATGAAATTTCCGGACCAGTACAGCTTCACCATGGGACATTAGATGAAGATGTGCCATTAATTTTTTCCGAATTGCTTTGGCAGGAACTATTAGCAGCGAATAAAACTGTAGAATTTTACACTTATGAAGGGGATAATCACAATTTATCCAATTACTTCAGTGCGGCCATGACTCGTACCCTTGCATTTTTTGATCAATATTTGAAATGAAAAACACAATCAAATATCGAATCCCAGTGGTTGACCAAAGAATTACTCTGGATAAATTGCCGATTTAACAAAATCATCTTTCAGGCAACACATAGACAATTTTCCCCCATCTGTTTTGCCTGGTACATTAATTGGTCAGCGCGATTGATGAGCTGTTTAATATTCAAGTTTATTTCCGGATCAAAATGCATCATACCTATGCTTACCGTTAATGGGGTCAATTCAATCCCCAGTTCCAGACTGAGAGGGATAAATCGCTGTTGAATTCTCCTGGCAATTTCCTCTGCTTCCGGAGGGTCGGTTTCCAACATCATAACGATGAACTCATCTCCGCCATAACGCGCAATCAAATCTGTTGCTCTGAAACTATACCGGATCAGTTTGGAAATTTCAGTCAGAACAAGATCGCCTTTTTCGTGGCCATATTTATCATTGACTTTTTTAAATCCGTCCAAATCCAAAAAACAAACTGAAAATGGATGCCCATATCGTTGCGAACGTTCGATTTCTTTTTCAGCCAGAGTAAGAAAATGCCGGCGATTATATAAATTTGTTAATGGATCTGTTATTGCTAATTGTGATAATTTGTCGAGCATGATTTTTCGTTCACTGATGTCCCGCATGATGATCACATGTCCAAGGATCAGTTTTCGATCAAAGATAGGCGATACCTGGGCTTCGTAACATGTTTTCAAATCAACGGGGGGGCAATACTCACATTTGGATGTTTCACCAAAGGTAAAATGAAAATCCGGAAGACAGGTGGAAAATTCTTTCCCAATTACCTGGTCCTTTTCAATTTTTAATTTTAAAGAAGCTGCCGGATTGATTTCCACAATGCGACTTTTTTCATCAACTACCAAAATGAGATCTTCAATATTCTGCATCAGAATGTTTTTCGCCAGCGGATTGATATCAAACAATTTAAATTGAAATACCCCAAATGCAAAGAAAATACCTGTGATAATAAAACCAAAGGGGTCATAATTCACCTTCAAAATTGGAATGAGATGAAATGTGAATAGAATATTGACGAATAACGGAAAAATTGCCCCAAAAACCAAAAAGAAAGCCTGTTGTTGGTATGCTCTTGCCCTTTTGGAAGCTTCTTTTATCAAAAGAAAATCAGCAATTAGAATGAGACAATAGGAATAGAATGTATGAACATAAAACCAAGGACCGGTTATCCAAAGCTCATCGATCAGGAATTCTCCATATTGTACATAAACGATCTCTTTCAGAAACAACATATGGAATGAATTGGTAATCATCATAATGAGAGATATAAACGGAATGATCGATAAAAAAAGTATGAATCGCCTGGATTTCCCGGCTTCAAATTGGCCATATTGTAGCGTGAAAATCAACCAAAGCACTGGTACGGCAAAAACTGCACACATGCGTATTATTGACCATAAATAACTAATCGATTCAGTTTTCGCTATATAGCCAATCCCAATCGATCCTGTCCAAATGCCGATGGTAACCAACAATAAGGTAAAAACACCAACGCTTCGAATTGTTCGAAATCTTGAGACATAGGCAGCCAACCCAAACATCAAGCAAGCCGCCAAGAATGAAATGATAAAGAAAATCTCGTATTGTGTGTTCATATCTTGTCTAATTGTATGCAAATTCAAAAAAAATACCCTAAAAAA
>CAZPIM010000091.1:0-10538 GCA_964586385.1 uncultured Anaerolineaceae bacterium | reverse complement strand
CTCATTTCAAACCACTAGGTATAATCCTTCCCCAATCCCGGCTTTAAAAGATTAAAGTACATTTAATCGAAAGATCCCATCCCAAAAATTGGGATGGATTGAAATTTTCCTGGAATAAGAAATGTTAATCCCTATATTTTTCTTTGGTACCTTAACCACAGGAATTGATATGGGGACAACGTGAGCTGGATTTCCCCATCTTTAAATGCTGCTTTTTGTTCCTGTGAAATTAAATCCACCGGGGTGCCATTCACTTCTGATTCCTTAAGATGAACAGTTTGATCAGAATCGGAAAGATTATTGAGAACCACAATGGTCTCGTTTTGATAAGTGCGTTTGAATGCCAATACGGACAGATTTGTCAGTGTACACCATTGCAGATTACCAAAACCAAAGGCATGGTGTTGCTTGCGTAGTTTCACCAGAAGGCGAATGAAATTTAACAAAGAATTGGGGTCTGATACCTGGCTGGCAACATTGACCTGGTCCGGTCCGTAAGGGGCGTGCTGGATGATGGGTGCGTATAGTTTATCCGGTGCAGCCTGAGAGAAGCCGGCATTAACGCCAGCATCCCATTGCATGGGGGTGCGCACGCCGTTGCGATCAAAGAGCCAGATATTATCGCCCATGCCGATTTCATCGCCATAGTAAATGATCGGGGCACCGGGAAGGGAAAAGAGCAAGGCGTTTGCCAACCGGATTTTCCGCTGATCATTCTCCAGTAAAGGAGCAAGCCGCCGACGGATTCCGAGATTGAGCCTCATGCGTGGATCCGGTGCATATTCCTGCCACATCCACTGTCTTTCTTCTTCAGTAACCATCTCGAGCGTTAATTCGTCATGATTGCGCAGGAAGGTGCACCATTGACAGTTTTCCGGGATGGCGGGTGTCTGATCTAAAATCCATTGGATGGAAGTACGATCTGCATTTTTAAGTGCCATGAAAATACGCGGCATGACCGGGAAATGGAACCCCATGTGGAATTCATCCCCGTTACCGAAGTATTCGCAGACTTCCTGTGGCCATTGATTGGCTTCTGCCAGGAGAATGCAATCCGGATATTCCTGATCCAACAGCGCGCGAATTTCTTTGAGAAAGGCATGGGTTTCCGGCAGGTTTTCACAATTGGTGCCTTCTCTTTCGAAGAGATAGGGGACCGCATCGGCCCGAAAGCCATCGATACCGATCTTCAACCAGAAGCGCATCACATCCAGCATGGTCTCACGAACACGGGGATTGTCGTAATTCAGATCCGGTTGGGTGGCGTAGAAACGGTGCCAATAAAATTGCCCTGCCAGGTCGTCCCAGCTCCAGTTTGATTCTTCCGTATCCAGGAAAATAATTCTGGCTTCCTGATATTTATCCTTTGTGTCGCTCCAGACATAGAAATCGCGGTAAGGCGAGTTACGGTCGGCGCGGGCTTGTTGGAACCAGTCATGCTGGTCGGAGGTATGGTTCATGACCATATCCATGATGATGCGGATACCGCGTTTGTGGGCGGCATCAATCAAGGTTCGAAATTCATCCAGGTTGCCATATTGTTCCTGAATATTATAAAAATCGGAAATATCATAGCCATCATCACGTAAAGGAGAAGGGTAAAAAGGCATAATCCACAGGCAGGTGACACCAAGATTTTCGAGGTAATCCAATTTTTGGGTCACTCCGCCAAGATTTCCATGCCCATCCTGATTTGAATCAAAGAAGGCACGTACATTGATCTGATAAAAAACTGCATTTTTATACCATAAAGGTTGCTTTTGGCTCATGATTTGACGATTCCTTAATATTTTTAGAAACTTAACACCAATAATTTTGTAAAAATCCGCAAGTACTTCATTCGAAAATGTCAGGGATCATTTCGAATTGCAAAAGAGGATATTGTATCAAAGAATTGTATTGCTGATAGTGCTAATTAAGTAAAAGCGTTTGAAAACCCTTCTTATTTCGATCTGTTTTCCTGTGGGTAGCTGCTATAAATCCGGTTCGATCATATGCAGCTACCCCGGAGGAAAATAATAACAACGCTTATCCTTTGACTGAACCAGCCAACATACCACGGACGAAGAATTTCTGCAGGCTGAGGAAAACGATCATTGGTAAAGCCATCGAGATAAAGGCTGCGGCGGTCAATAAATGCCAGCCGGATCCGAGTGAGGTGACCATATTCCCGATTTGATAGGTGAGCACCGGGTGTTCACCGCCCAGGAAGACCAATGCCACCAGCAAGTCGTTCCAAATCCACAGAAATTGGAAGATTCCAAGCGAAGCAATGGCCGGCAAGGAAAGCGGGATGGCTAATCGGTAAAAGGCTGTCCAGTGTGAAGCACCATCCAGATAGGCCGATTCAAAAATTTCACGCGGCAGGCTGCCCAGGAAATTGCGCATCAGATAGATGGCATACGGCAGACCAAAACCGGTATGGAAAAGCCAGATCCCGAGGAAGGTACCATTCAAGCCAAGTTGTGCATATAGCCTGGAGATGGGGATCAGGGTCATTTGTAAAGGCACCACCTGTAAACCGACCAGAATGGCGAACATCCATTGACGCCCTTTAAAATCCATCCACGAGAAGGCATACGCAGCAAATGCAGCAAATAGGATGGGCAGGAAGGTGGAAGGAATCGCCACCAAAAGGCTGTTAACAAAAGCCCGACCCATACCGCGTGCATTCCCGAGATCACGACTGTCACAGAATAAATCGACAGCCTGAGTGCCAGCTGCACAGTCTTCATTATATGTGGTGTTGCCACGATAGCCGACCAAAGCGTCAATGTAATTACTGAGCGTCACACGTGGGCGTGATTCTATGCCGGATATACGCCGCATATAGGTAGCAATATTCGCAGAAATATTTTCATCCGGCACTTCCAGTTCGCCCATATGTGGTTTCCCGTCAATTTCCTTTTTCAATAGCGCGATAAGAGTAAATGATCGACGATATTTTTGCACCAGTTCCGGGTTGGAAAGATCGGCTTCGGCGATTAATTTGCCATTATTCCCATGACATTCACCACAATAAGTTACATATTCTTCCTCTCCTTTGGGAGCAGCAAGAATTTTCCACCAGCCGGTTTCATTAATATCCTGTACAGGGCGGAAGGATGTAACCAATAATCCCAGGGTAGGCAAAAGCCAGGCAGCGCATAGGATGATCAGAAGAATGTGAGGAGAAAGACCGCGAAACCAATTTTTGATTTTTAGCATGTTCATCGCTCACTCTCCTGTTGCCGAAAGCGGCGGATATTGAAAATCATAGCCGGGATGATCACCAAAATCAAAACAATAGCGATCGCAGCTGCACGCCCTGTATTAAAGCTCTGATACATTTCTTTATACATGCGATTGGCGATTACTTCCGTGCCAAAATTGCCACCGGTCATCACATAAACGATATCGAATATTTTCAAGACATTGATGACCATGGTCGTAATAACTACCGTGATGGTGGGCAGAATTTGTGGAATCATGATGCGAATAAACACCATCCACTCACTCGCGCCATCCACACGGGCGGCTTCCAGAATTTCTGTTGAAACACCTTTAATGGCTGCAGCAAGAATGGTCATGCAGAACCCGGTCCACATCCACACACCGACCAGAATGAGGGCAAAGGTATTCAACAATGGTTCGGTCAGCCAGGAGACAGGCTTACCTCCAAGAGCCACAATCACTGCATTCAAAATACCAATCTGGGTTTCACCTGTACCGAAGTTGTACATAAATTTCCAGATGACACCAGCACCCACAAAAGAAATAGCCATGGGTAAAAAGATGATCGCCTTAGCGATTGGTTCATATTTAACGCGATCTGCCAGCACCGCAATCAGCAAACCCATTATGACGGTGCCGGTGACCATAAATACGATCCATTTTAAATTGTTTAAGAATGCTGTCTGCATTATTTCAGAAGTCAATGCATAGTGGAAATTTTCAAAAATTCCCCAGCAAGACTCCCCGGCCACACAATTATCACTCGCCCAGCCGGTGTTGGCATTATTGCGAAAACTCAGCAAAAAAGTATTCAAACCGGGATAGACGATAAAAGTTGTCATGACCAGCAAGGCAGGCAACAAATACAGCCAGGGGGCAACTTTCCCTTGCCGCATAATTGCAGGAACATGAGAATCGCTCGAAGCCATAATTGCGTTCCTCCTCTTATTGCCCTCCAGCATAAAATGAATTCGAAGATGAGCCGGAATAGGCTTAACAGATACGATTGATTTTTAGGTTCATTGAAGATACTCCGGTTTCATAATAAAACCGGAGTATCTGTGCGTTACAAGTTATTCCAAAGCTGCCTGTTGCACTGCAGCAGCAGCAGCCAATGCAGCGGCTAAATCGCCACCGTTGATGTAAGAAACAATGGCAGTCCATTCGGCATTGCCAAAGCCACCCGGAATGGTGTCACCAATATCAGAGGTGAACCCATTGGTGTTGGCTAAAGCAGCACCTTTTTTGACCAGGGAAGGATCGACGTAATTACCATTGGCACCCTTGTTTGGAGAAAGATCAAAGGTTGCTTTGGCCCAATTAGCGCCACCCAGTTCAGAAGAGAGGTAAGCCACCAAAGCGCGGACAGCGGGGGTATCGGTGAAAGCCATCATCCAGTCAGCACCACCTTGTAAGCCCTGGGCACCAGGAACAGCAAAGAAATCGAAATCGGTACCGTAGACCAGGTCGGTGTATTGCTTGGCAACCTCACCACCGGCGAAACCGGATTGTTTGACCATCATGGCTTCGGGCGGGTCAGAGAAGACTTTGAAAATGGCATCCAGGAAACCGGTGGAAAGGGTACCTTCGGCACCACCAACGGTGTACTTGGGATCCATAGCCCACTTGCCATAGGTCTCATACGCCTGAACAACGCCAGCATCGTCATAGGGAACTGCACCAGTCATCAAATCCTGGACGAATTGAGGACCCTGTTGGACGAGCATAATATCCTGAATGAAGTCAGAACCGGTCCAGCCAGTGGCATCGCCGGATTCCATACCCATACTCCAGGGCACATCACCATTGGCGACCATTTCTTCAACCAGGGCATCCAGTTCATCCCAGGTGGTAGGAACGGTGTAACCCTTGGCTTCAAAGACAACCGGAGAGTACCAGATGATGGTCTTGATGTCGGCTTTGACGGGCAGACCCAGCCATTTGCCATCGATGGTACCGGGATCGGTGAAGAAACTGGCATAGTTAGCGGCGTTGGCACCCAGGACATCCATGGGCTGCAGTTTGTCTTGATATTGAATCAGTTGGGTAACATTCCAGAAAGCGATATCCGGAGGTGTACCACCCTGGACTTTGGTATCCAGGAGCGCCTGATCGCGGGTTGATTCTGGTTTAATGACGATACCACAGGCATCTACCAGAGGTTTCAAAATCGCGTTCAGTGCCGCTTCTTCGGTACCGGACCATTGATAGAGCATACTGATTTCATCACCGGCGGTAACGCCTGTGCAGTCAATTTCGGCTGCCATTGGTTGACCACTTAATGCTGCTTTCTGTACCTTTGCAGCAGCAGCCAATGCAGCGGCTAAATCGCCACCGTTGATGTAAGAAACAATGGCAGTCCATTCGGCATTGCCAAAGCCACCCGGAATGGTGTCACCAATATCAGAGGTGAACCCATTGGTGTTGGCTAAAGCAGCACCTTTTTTGACCAGGGAAGGATCGACGTAATTACCATTGGCACCCTTGTTTGGAGAAAGATCAAAGGTTGCTTTGGCCCAATTAGCGCCACCCAGTTCAGAAGAGAGGTAAGCCACCAAAGCGCGGACAGCGGGGGTATCGGTGAAAGCCATCATCCAGTCAGCACCACCTTGTAAGCCCTGGGCACCAGGAACAGCAAAGAAATCGAAATCGGTACCGTAGACCAGGTCGGTGTATTGCTTGGCAACCTCACCACCGGCGAAACCGGATTGTTTGACCATCATGGCTTCGGGCGGGTCAGAGAAGACTTTGAAAATGGCATCCAGGAAACCGGTGGAAAGGGTACCTTCGGCACCACCAACGGTGTACTTGGGATCCATAGCCCACTTGCCATAGGTCTCATACGCCTGAACAACGCCAGCATCGTCATAGGGAACTGCACCAGTCATCAAATCCTGGACGAATTGAGGACCCTGTTGGACGAGCATAATATCCTGAATGAAGTCAGAACCGGTCCAGCCAGTGGCATCGCCGGATTCCATACCCATACTCCAGGGCACATCACCATTGGCGACCATTTCTTCAACCAGGGCATCCAGTTCATCCCAGGTGGTAGGAACGGTGTAACCCTTGGCTTCAAAGACAACCGGAGAGTACCAGATGATGGTCTTGATGTCGGCTTTGACGGGCAGACCCAGCCATTTGCCATCGATGGTACCGGGATCGGTGAAGAAACTGGCATAGTTAGCGGCGTTGGCACCCAGGACATCCATGGGCTGCAGTTTGTCTTGATATTGAATCAGTTGGGTAACATTCCAGAAAGCGATATCCGGAGGTGTACCACCCTGGACTTTGGTATCCAGGAGCGCCTGATCGCGGGTTGATTCTGGTTTAATGACGATACCACAGGCATCTACCAGAGGTTTCAAAATCGCGTTCAGTGCCGCTTCTTCGGTACCGGACCATTGATACAGCATACTGATTTCATCACCAGCGGTAACGCCTGTGCAGTCAATTTCATCTGTCATTGGTTCTACAGGTGCAACAACAGCAGTGGTCGGTTCAACAGGTGCTGCAGTTGGGGTTGCAGCAGGTTGGCAGGCAACAATCGCCATGCTCAAAATCGCCATAACTGCAATAAATTGCCATACTTTGTTTTTCATTACTCCTCCAAAAGTTTGTTTATCTTAGTACATACATTTCCAAAGAAACACAGTGGCAAAACGTTACGTTATCTATCGACCTCCTTAACAGTAACTTTCACCCATTCCAAATTTCCCTCTGAAGAATTGGGAAGGGTGATGGATTAAAAATGAATTAATGATGATTCCAAATGGTAAAACGACAGTACCAATGAATTTACGAATTAATGGAGTAAAGGAAGGGAGAGAAACCTCACAGAGAAGGGATTTTCCATCTACTTTCAAGCACAGGTGTCGATTATTTTCAATGAGACGTTCAAAAATCGTTGAGACTTCGCCAACAAATAAAAAAGCGAAATTCAAAATTGGCATTTGATTAATGGATGGGTATCCGGGCTGCATGTTCCTCCTTTCCGATATGTTCTTGATGTGGGTGTGATGGAATTATTGGATCAAAAGAAACGATAGAACGAAATAAATAGGTGTCTTAACCGATCAAGGGAATCTTAACTATTCAATCCTCCACATGATTCCCGAATTACCAGGTGTGTATCTAAAATGATTTGCTTTGGTTCAGGGTGCTGATCGTGAATTAATTGGATTAAAACATTCCCCGCTGCCTGTGCCAGTTCTGTGATTGGCAGGTGGACGGTGGTGAGGCGTGGTTGCATAAACTCTGAGAGGGGAACATCATCAAAACCGATGATCGACATTTCAGCAGGCACCGAAATACCGGCATCCTGTAAAGCTGAAATAGCACCATACGCAACCACATCGCTGGCGACGAAGACGGCAGTAGGGCGGGGGTTGACGGTGAGGATACCTTGCATGGCGCGATAACCTGATTGTGGGTCGAAATCGCCATATCGCACTAAACAATCATCAAAGGGTAAATCGGCAGCTTTAAGTGCGAGCTGGTAACCACGTAAGCGATCCGCAGCGGCAGTGAAATTTGGCTTGGCGTTGGTGATGCAGCCAATGCGTTGGTGACCGAGTTTAATCAAGTGTTCGGTAGCCATTTTAGCTGCCTGAATATTATCCACATCCACGGAATAAAACGGGCTGGAAGGTAATGCACCCATCAAAACCGTTGGAAAATTTACCTCCGCCAGGAACTGCAAGGTATTGTCATCTACACGCGGTCCGGAAAAGAGAATGCCGTCGACCTGGCGCGCATGGATCAGGCGTTGATAAGAATTTTGATCGTTAGGGTCATCCAGGACATCCAAAAGGACACGCATCTGGTGTTGGTGAGCAACCTGCATCAAACCATCCACAACCTGGGTCAGGAAGACGTCGGAGGAAATTTGATGGTTACGTCGGGAGAGAATCAAACCGAGGACACTGGCTCGTTTGCTGACCAAAGCCTGGGCGGCTGCATTGGGCACATAACCCAGCTCTTCGGCTGCCCGTAAAACTTTTTGCACGGTACGTGGACTGATTTGGTTAGACTCATGCTTGTTGTTCAACACCATTGAGACAGTCGTTCGGGAAACGCCTGCGCGAAGGGCAACATCCTGGGAGGTAACTTGCTTTTTTAGGTCCATAGTTTAGGTAACGCGTGTTAGTAACGCGTGTTAATAGCATAGCAAATATTTTTTGCAGAGTCAATAGGGAAATTGGAGATTTTAGCCCAAAATAGAAATGTCCCTTTTATCCAAAATAGAAATGTCCAATTTATTGAAGTCCCAATTGAGTCAAAGAAATTAACGATGTCAAGCCAAGATAAAATGTCGCATATTTTTCAAAGTTGAGATGTCCTTAATTGGGGTAGACGTCGAAGTTATCTGCGATATCGAAAAAAATGGGCGGTTCATGTTTCATTAACATTTTTACTTAGGAAATTTGAGTTAAATTCTTGTTTCCTGCCGATTTTTTTGTTACTTTGGATTCCCTAGATCATTTAAAAATATTTTGCATTGAAAAATTACTTTCATCGTGTCTGAATTCGGTTCTTCAGGTTGGTTTTTGATATAAAATAATTGCTATGGAGAGCAAAAATGGTTGAAAACATGAATATGCCGGATTGGGTAGAACTATGGCGCACATTATCCCTGGTTGGGAATACACGCCGGGAGAAAAAGCTGGAAAAAGGAGTGAAAGACCGCTGGCATAATCATGCGGAATCTTTTAATTTGCGTGTCTATGAACGCTGGGAACAACGTGATTCCAGTCGGCAGTTTGTTCTGCAGACTTTACAGGAAATCCCACAAGCGACCGTCTTGGATGTTGGGGCAGGCACTGGTACCTGGACGACCATGATCGCTCCTCACGCAAAATCAGTTACAGCCCTGGATTCATCACCGGCTATGCTGGATTTTTGCAAAAAAGAAGTGCAAAGTGCCGGATTCGAAAACGTTGCCTTTGTGGAAGGAATTTGGCCGGAAATTGCCAATCAGGTGCCGGAACACGATATTACCCTTTGTTCACATGCCATGTATGGTTGTCAGGATCCGGTTGCATTTATTGATGCTTTACAAAAGGTGACGCGCAGACGCATCATTCTGCTGTTGCGTGCTCCCTCTCAGAACGGACTCATGGCACAGGCAGCCGGGATGGTTTGGGGACACCCCTATGATAGCCCAAATTTTCAAATCGCTTACCAGATCTTACTGGGTATGGGCATCTTCCCGCATGTGATCATGGAAAATGTGCATTTATGGAAACAATGGTGCAACACTAGCCTGGCAGAAGCATTGGCAGAGATAAAAAGTCGCCTGGGTTTGTATGAAGAACAGCAATACGACCAACAACTCATGCATCTTTTGCAGGAAAACCTGGTTCAGGAAGGGGAGGAGTGGGTCTGGCCTGCTGCAATCCGGACTGCGCTGGTATGGTGGGATGTGTAGTGATAATCCGGAAATCTGGTAAAGGTTTTAAGAAACAGCCATCCCTATTCTATTAATCCATGGGATTGTGATCATAAATTTTTACAACTTTTTCGGATAAGACTGCATGATTCTTGCGATTGATCGGGTACCAGATCAACAAAGGTAATGCAATTGCAAATGCAATCACCGGTACGACCGAAAAGAAAAAGCGGATACCAAACAAAGCATGATCAGTCTGCGCCACATTCGGGACATAACCGTATAATTTCAAAGCCCAGCCACTGGCAGCAATTCCCAAGGCTCCGGTTAATTTACCCAGAAATGAATTGATCCCAAAGTAGATGCCTTCATGGCGCTCGCCGGTAAAAGCCTGATCGACTTCGATCACATCCGGGATCATACTCCAGGGGAAGACATATTGTGCGGAAAAACCGATACCAGCCACAAAGGCAACACCGTAAATAATCGGCGTTGGTCCGGCTGGAAGAAAAAAAGCCACCAGAATTGCCACCGAAGCTATTGCTAGCCCGAGGGCATAGGCAGGTCCTTTGCTTAACTTTCTGGAAGCATAACGCCAGGGTACCAGGAAAATCGCAATCGTGGCCAGCATGGTAAACATGATCAAGGAAATCTGGTCCGTCATTCTCAACTGGTAGGTCAGGAAGTAAGGCAACAAGCTGGTCAGCAGCGTAAAACTGATACTGATGATGGTGCTCATGATCATATATTGCACGAACGGCCGGTTGCGCAGGACCTGTTTTACTTGTGGCAGGATCGGCATTTTGGCCGGAATCTGGTCCGCATGCTGTATTTCTTTGATGCCAAATGTTGTGATCAACATGGTGATAATTGCAACGACACCAAAAACCGCACCCATCCCGCTGTAGGCGGCATTTTTTGTCCAGCCCAGGCT
>CAZPIM010000090.1:0-10766 GCA_964586385.1 uncultured Anaerolineaceae bacterium | reverse complement strand
GTCTCAATTTTTAGTAATCGCACAATATTATCGCAATTAGCAATCGGTATTGGTATTCCCTTCGGAATTCTCATTTTGGTTTTAATTTTTTTAATTGATCCGGAAAATATCTCATACACTTTTTATGCGCTTGGTTTGATTGCTGCATTATTCTTTTTTACGTACCTACTCATATTGGTAGTATATCGTGGAAAATATGAAGTATGCTACCACGTAGATGAAAAGGGTATTTCTTGTTATTCGCCACCAAATCAAGCCAAAAAAAATAGAACTATCAATGGTTTGACGTTCGTTTTAGGTGTTCTGACACGAAAACCTGCAGTGTTAGGTGCAGGAATAATCGCAGAAACTAAACAATCTGTATTTATTCCATGGAGTGACATCCAAAAAGTAACGTATACCCCCGACCAAAACACAATATTTGTTAAAGGTCATCCAACGCAGACAATTGCAATTTTTTGTTCGATTGACAATTATAAAAGCATTGAAAATGTGATTAAACAATCAATAACTTAGGGATATTCACATTAATACATAATTAACTTCTTCTTGTAAGAACATTATGCAGCTACTTTTTGGTAGGCATAACAAGATGTTATACATATTTCTGCGATTATCATCACAAAATATTTTGATATCTGTATGGCTCTAATCACAAGGAGACGCAATGTCAACGAAGATTTTTGTAAATTTACCAGTCCAGGATCTCGATCGATCGGTTGCTTTTTTTACCAAATTAGGATTTTCATTTAATCCGGACTTCACTGATGAGAATGCTACCAGTATGGTGATAGGCGAAGATATTTTTGTCATGTTACTCGTTAAAAAGTTCTTTCAAACGTTCACGCCAAAACCTATTGCAGATGCTCATAGCGCTACTGAGGTGATCACATCCTTTTCGGTCGACAGCAAAGAAAGAGTCGATGAATTATTAGAAATTGCTTTTTCCGCCGGTGCGAAACCTTCCAGTGAAACTCAAGATATGGGATGGATGTACAGTCGCGGTTTTGAAGATCTGGACGGACACCTGTGGGAATTCGCATATATGGATATCAACGCGTTTCCGCAAAGTTAGTTTTTTTTTTACAAATCAAATTAATCTTAACCAGAGCAAAATCTGGTGATTGATTATTTAAAGGATAATTTTAAAAATAGTATAGCAAAACAATTGATAGGCTTTGTATAATATTTAAATCAGGGATTGGTCCATCCATCGCAAGGAGGTGTTGCTATGAACGACCAACCATTAACTACAGAGCTGGAATGCTTAAAATTGAAGCAAACGCTTTTACAAAGAGAAGCTGAACTTTCAATTATCAGCAGTGTTCAATTGGGACTTTCAACACAACTGGAAGTACAAGAAATTTATGATCTAGTCGGGGACAAGATCCGGGAAATTTTTGATGCCCAGGTAGTAATGATCTCTCCTTACAACCCGGAGACGAATACAGTTGAGCATCGCTATGCCATCGAAAAAGGACAGCGCATTTTTGCACCCGGACATCTTCCTCCGGGTGGATTTCGATCCCAGATTATTCAAACGAAAAAACCTCTTCTAGTATCTACAAACGTACCTGAAGAAGCTGCAAAACGAAATCAACCTACTTTGCCTAATACGGTGACACCAAAGACCTGGTTGGGTGTGCCAATGTTTGTTGGGGAACAGGTTACCGGGGTATTAAGTTTGCAGGATATAGAAAAAGAGAATGCATTTGGAGAATCAGAACTAAGATTTTTACAAACTCTGGCTGCTTCGATGAGTGTCGCTCTGGAAAATGCAAGGTTATGGGAAAAAGAGCATTTGTATCGAAAAGCTCTGGAACGCGAATTTGAAATTGGGAGGGAAATACAAGCAGGATTTCTTCCCACCATTATTCCACAACCAAAAAATTGGGAAATCGCTGGATCTCTGAAGCCTGCCCGGGAGGTTGCAGGGGATTTTTTTGATGTTTTTGAATTGCCTAACGATATGATTGGGTTAGTCGTTGCCGATGTTTGTGATAAAGGTCTTGGCGCAGCATTGTTTATGACATTATTCCGTAGTTTGATTAGGGCTGTATCAAACATTGATTTATATGCGCGTGTCCGATCGAGTGAAATCGTTTCACCTGAGACAAGAATAAAAAATGCAATTTCATTAACCAATAATTACATTTTCGAAACACATGGCGATACAAGCATGTTTGCAACGATTTTTTTCGGAATTCTCGATACAATAAATGGCGAGTTGACCTATGTTAATGGCGGTCATATTCCTCCGATGATCATTTCGAATAAAAATGTTAAACAAATTTTAAGACCAACCGGTCCAGCAGTTGGAGCCATGCCAGATATCGATTATTCCATTCAAACCGTCAATTTGCCCGAAAAAGATGTCTTATTCATCTATACAGATGGAATCACCGACTCGATCAATCCATCCGGAAAAACCTTTAATGAAAAAAAAGTCATCCCTTTGTTTACTGATGAAAATAACCTCAGTGAAATCTTAGATCAAATTCAAAAAATGCTTGTGGAATTTTCCGACGGAGAAAAACAATTCGATGATATTACAATGTTAGCTATTCGCCATATTAAACCAACCGCATAAATACACAAAAGGAGAATTGAACTGTCCAACTTGGAGCTGCAAAAATACAAAAGTAATATCGACTCATTATTATCAATTGCTTGTCCTTCGATTGTTTTTCGAATCAAAAAAGAAATTCTGAAAGAATCCCCAGACACCCCTGAGATGCGAAATCTCCAGGATCAAATTCTGGCTGACCAAAATGTAATGCAAATTTTTGAATCCAGAAAAGAGGATGGATGGCTTGGAAATAATTTTCATGGAGATAACAGTATAGAATCTGCCGTCCGCTGGCTCTCTGAAAAAGGGGTAAATCATCAACACCCAATAATTCAGGATGCATTAATTGCCCTGGAAAGTCACCCCGATCGATTGAGCCTTGGCCTTGGAAAAGTTGGTCAAATTCTGGATCAGTTGCAAATGGGCGGGTCATTGATGATTCAAGCTGTGATATTCGCTTATGCATTTCATGAGGAAAGCCCATGCGTCCAAAAACAGATCGAAAATGCACTGAATGGATTTAATGCAGTTATTCAGGTTGATTCCATTGAGTCGATAACAAAAGAAAAAAAAGGAAACAGAATTTTCTGTCCCGGGGTTATCTGGCCTAGTCTCTATCATTTGCGATTATTGGCATGGACTGAGAGTTGGCGAACTGCGGAAAATAAACTTATGCTTTCAGAAAGCATTCGTAAATTAATTTCTTTCTCACCGATTCCAGCGATAAAAGTACTGTATAAATCGCAAATTATCGCTCCGGCGTCATTTTGTTTGGACCAGTTTGCGCCAGATATGGGGAAAATGAATGATTTTGAATGGATGATGTGGTTTCAAAGGATGGAATTATTAGCAAGACTTGGTGTGATTCATCTTATTCCCGAGCTTGAAATTCAAGTTCAAACTTTATGCAAGATTTTAGATGAAAATGATGGTTTTTTTGGGTTGAAAATGAATCATCCATTTTTTAGGGATATGAATGCTTACACTGGTCTAATGTTAGAAAAGGATTGGAAAAGTCCGCAAAGAAGAATCAATGATCTCACATTTCGCAGCTTGCTAATCATCCACTACTATCAGAAAAATAACCTCATATCCTAAACGCTATTGGTTAAAAATTTACATTGAAAAAAACAAAACATTTGTTAATTCCTATGTGAGAAATGTAAAATAATAGAATTTCGATTGCTTTAATTGGAACAATTTTCACACGAAAAAAATGGAGCAAAGCGTTATGAATACATTAACCCTTTTGCTTAAGAAATTTTGCTTATACAAAATTTTAAGAATTTGTCATTGTCTGGATAAAATCTTTATCAATCAAAAGATGATTGATTATGAAATTTACCATCTGAATGAACTTTGAAAATTTTGGTTACTGATGATCAATTTACAGCATTTTAAAAGATTTATCAGATCGCATTTTGTCGATAAATTTATTAAATTACCTGGTCTGCGAAATTTTTTTCCTAAATGACTTCTTTGGCAGCGAGACTTTTCAAATTGTTTTTTATGAACTGGCTGTTTTTTAAACAACCGAGATACGGTTCGTCTGTACTTTAAACAGACAATGGAAAAATTTGACATCTGCTTTTTTATGTATATGTAATCGTATGAAAGAGGATATTTTTTTGACAAATATCAATCGTTTTGATTATTCTGGAAATAAAAAGGAAAGTGCATTTTAAATGAAACCAAAAAATAACGAAGTAACAAACGAAAAAGAGATCAATCAGCTTAAGGGACTTTCGAATCCTGCTCGGCGCGCATTATTTGGGGTTGGAATCACTGAACTACAACATCTAATCAATTTTAAATTATCAGAAATCAAAAATTTGCATGGGATGGGTCCGAAAGGAATCAGAGTCCTGGGTGAAGCATTAGAAAAACAAAACCTGACTTTTAAAAGCGAGTAAAAAAAAATCCAAACAAGTGTTTTTCAAAAAAGGAGTCAATGATGGCACAAATTATCCCGTATCTAAAATTTAATGGGTTTTGTGAAGAAGCAATGACTTTTTACAAGGAATGTCTGGATGCCGAATTGGTATTACAAAAAGTTGAAGACTCACCAATCGCGAGTCAAATGCCTCCGGAAGCGGGAAAGAGAATTCTGCATTCCTTGTTAACCAAAGGCAGTATGGTCTTGATGGCATCGGATATGATTTTTCAAGGCAATTTAGAGTCGGGGAATGTGATTACACTCACTTTAAATTGTGACAGTTCCGAAGAGATTAACAGGTTTTTTGGGAAGATCTCAGACGGAGGGGAAATTCTCTATCCGCTTAAAGAAGAGTTTTGGGGAGCAACCCATGGACAAGTGAAAGACAAATTCGGTTTTATCTGGATGTTGAACCATAATAAAAAAACACTCGTGGCGGAACCAGGTATGCACACAATCACTGATGTTTGGGAATTTGATGCCCCGATTGAATTGGTTTTTAAGGCAATGACAAACCCCGGTTACATTAATGATTGGTGGGGACCAAGGCGTTATACAACACATATCGATACAATGGATGTGGTACCCGGCGGATCATGGCGGTTTATTCAAAGAGATTCTGAGAACAATGAATATGCTTTTCATGGTGTCTATCATACCGTGATAGCACCCACCCAACTCGTTTACACTTTTGAATTTGAAGGTATGCCCGGACACGTGATTATGGAAACGATCAATTTTGTCAGTGAAAATAATAAGACAAAGGTGATGAGTACTTCTGTTTTCCAATCCGTGGAAGATCGCGATGGTATGTTCAAATCCGGAGCAGAGGAAGGATCCTCGGAATCTCAGGATCGATTAGCTACTCTCTTATCCAGATTAGTAACAATGTAGAAATTATTACCAAGAAGTGTAGCATGGCTGGGTATGACATTTGTGAAAAGAAAATAGGTAAAAAAATACTTTGAGTCAAGCCTTTCGTCTTTTGGCAATATTTCCACACCCTGATGATGAATCACTGGGGCTTGGTGGAACGCTGGCAAAGTACAGTGCTGAAGAGGTTGAAACATACCTTATATGTGCAACAAGGGGTGAACGTGGCTGGACCGGTCCTCCGGAGGAGAATCCCGGTCTGGAAGAATTGGGAAAAATTCGTGAAGCGGAGCTTAAATGTGCTGTCGCGCATCTCGGACTCAAAGAAACCATCATCCTCGATTATATTGATGGGGATGTGGATAAGGCAGATCCATTAGAAATCATAACGAAACTCACCCACCAAATCAGGAGAATTCATCCACATGTCGTGATCACATTTCCCCTGGATGGTGCGTACGGTCATCCGGATCATATTGCACTTTCCCAATTTACCAGCGCCGCCCTGGTTCTTTCAGCGGATTCAAATTTTAATGACCCGGATCAACTTCAGCCTTTCCAAGTGCCAAAGTACTATCATATGGTCGATTCAAAGAAAATGGTAGATGCGCTAAAGGAGATGATTGGTGGATTAAGCATGGATGTGGATGGTGTGACTCGCAGTCATATTGGATGGGAAGAATGGGCAATTACAACCAGGATCAATACGGAAGAATATTTTGACTCCCTATGGAGGGCTATTCTATGCCATAAATCTCAGTTGTCCGGATTTTCAGGGCTTCTGGATTTGCCAGTGGAAAAACATAAACTTCTTTTCGGCGAAGGCACTTTTATCCGGATTTACAGTTTCGTCAATGGGGGAAGGAAAATTGAAACCGATTTATTTGATGGATTAAGATAAAGCAAGAATTTCGAAATTTCACCGTTAAATGGCAATATAATGAATGTGTAAAAGGGAAATCTCAAGCCATGACAATCCTTACAGCGATAAAAGCCGATATCACAACACTAAAAGTAGATGCCATCGTAAATGCTGCAAATGAGTCGCTTTTAGGTGGTGGCGGGGTGGACGGGGCAATACATCAGGCTGCAGGTCCGGAATTGCTTCAGGCATGCCGGCTTTTGGGAGGATGCAAAACTGGTGATGCAAAGCTCACCAAGGGATTTCATTTGTCCGCAAAATTTGTAATTCACACGGTTGGTCCTGTCTGGCATGGGGGAAAATCCAAGGAAGCAGAACTTTTGCGCTCCTGTTACCAAAGATCATTGGAAATTGCGGTGGAAAATGGTATCACCTCTATTGCATTTCCTTCTATCAGCACAGGTGTTTATGGTTATCCATTTCGGGAAGCAACAAAAATTGCGATCAACACAGTTAGAGAATTTATCGTGAATATAAAAAGTTTACAAGAAATCATATTTTGTTGCTTTTCAGATAACGACTACCGATATTATTCGATTCTTTTGGCGACAAATTGACAACTCAGAAATTTTTCTTGGGAACAAATACTCCTTTATCTGTAACTTATCAAGAACAACAACTCAAAAAAGGACAGAAATTATGTCACATCCAATCGTTAACCAATTAAGATTCACCCGCAATGAATTTTTTCGATCGGTAAAAAATGTCAGTGACACAGATGGCGTAATTCGAATTCTGCCGATGAACTGTATCGCCTGGAATGTGGGTCATCTTGCCTGGCAGGAGCAAAGATACTTTCTTTTTAATATTCAAGGAAAGTTCCTTTTCCCGGAAATTCAGGAAGAGTTTGCATATGGGGCACCCGCAAGCACTCCTTCAATAAAAGAAATGCTTTCCAGATGGGAAATAATTACGCGTGAAGTTGACCCCTGGCTGGATACTTTAACGTCAAAATCTTTATTGGGATTTGTCATGCATGAAGGAAAAGAAACGACAAAAACCTATGGGAATCTCCTACAAAGAACCATTTATCATTATTGGTATCATCTTGGGGAAAATATGGCGATTCGTCAACAATTAGGGCATGAGAAATTACCGGTTTTTGTCGGCAATATTGATCATCAGGCACCCTATACTCCGGAATCAGAAAGCGACCAGTTCTGATCGTAACGATAGGATGAAAAGAAAAATAAAAACCGGTATCTCCCTCGTAATAATTGGGAAATACCGGTTTCGTTATTTAATTTTCCGGACTATTTTACCTGTTTATTGATCTCATCCAATACGGTTTGAACTTTTGCCTTCGTTAGCCCTAATTGGGCAGCTTGCGGCATGGCAAGTAACATGGTTAACGTCATACCTTTTGCCATCGCAACCATCGGGTTGGCAGATAAACCGGGAACATACTGATCCAAAACTTTCTTTGCTTGTGGATCATCCAATAAAGTGCCTAAAGTCGTATCCAATGTAAATTTCATTTTTTCCTCCGTTTAATCATTATAATCAAAAATCATGCGCATTTTTTTATTCATTCGTAACTGTATAACGATCAATTGATCTTTTTCAGTAAATCTCTCAAAAAATAACCGGAAAAAAGCTTACAACTCTTTCGTTTCAATAACCGGTTCTTTTTCTTTTTCCACAATTTTTTCACTTGCAGCCATTGAGGTTGCGGTGCCATGGAAGAGTTCCAGTCCCTGGCTTAAGATCACAACCTGTACGGCTAATAACCATAGGAAGAAGAGCGTAAAAATAGTCGAAGCAATATTTAGAACGGTTGGCAGACTGTTTTTTGTGCCCGTCAGCATGGTCTGTAAATTATCCATGGAAGTTTTAGATTCACCAATCATGGATTGATATTCAGCCAGGCTGGTGGAGATCAAACCCACACTGGTCGACATGGTTGATAAACTCGTTTTTATTGAATCCAGATTATCATCTGCCTTATCCAGATTTGTTGACATATCATTAAAGGTCTGAGGTAGTTCTTCTAAATTCTTTGCTAAATCCCCAAGAGTCTCTGCTAAGGGTTTCTCTGGATTTACTGTTTTATCCGGAAGAACAACCAGTGATCCAAACAGAGGCATTGCACTCACCACCATCTGAAAATTCTCCAGGGATTTCATCGAAGCTTCCAGTACCTGGGCTGCTTCCTGAGCTGCAATCAAGGAAGAAGTGGCATCTTCCATTGTTTGGGGTAACGTTTCACCCATGACAGAATTAATTTGTGTAAAAACAGGTTTTGTATCTTCTACGGTCGTTGCTGTTGAACCTAACATAACAGATAATGCATCAACACTCTCCACGGTTGCACCGAGGGCATTACTGGTGATTACCATCACATCTTTACTGGTAGTAATACTGTCGTCGAGCGTATCAATCGTTGTTCCGAGCGATGTAGTGAGTTGCGGTTTAAAAACCCAAATACTCACTAACCCGGCCAGACTGAGAATAAGCCCAATCACTCCTGCGATCATGACAAGAATACCAAGCAGTCGTCGTATTGACTTCATAATCCCTCCTTGAATTGAAGATAAATCAGATGCATTTATTATACAACTTTGAATTCAAATACGAATAAAAAATCTAAAGATAAACTCAGAAGCATCCTGATTGAACCGTATTAATACAGAATGTAAAGGGGACTTGACATTTGAAATAGATCTCGTTATACTAGCATTGTAAAGTTTCCTTTACATTGGAGGTGTTATGAAAAATAATTTAGAAGAATTACGAAACCAAAGAGGGTTGACACAACAGGAGTTGGCCGATCAGGTGGAAGTGTCAAGACAGACTATCATCTCTTTGGAAAACGGTAGATATAACCCGTCCATCCTTTTAGCATTCCGATTAGCGCATCTTTTTCAAATGAAAATTGAAGATATTTTTTTCTATATACCGGAGGATTATTAAAATGAGCAACACGAAAAATTGGATTGATAAACGACTGAAAATCGGCTGGATCATGTTTAGCATTGGTGCCATTATTTGTATCGCCGGAATTACCAGCGAATTAAAAATAACCAACCGTCCTTTTGATTTCCGAATTATCACAGGATTAGGAATCTTATTGCTTGGAATTGGAATTGGGCAAATTGTGCGATATCGGATTGCAGCAAAAGACGGTATCGTTGCAAAACGAATTGCGATTGAAGAACATGATGAACGAACTGTGCTCATTCGAGCAAAAGCAGGAAATCGGGCGTATTGGGTATCTACCGGGTTGGTCTATATATTACTTATGTGGATTTCCTTTGCTTCAAATGGAAAGTTAGTTTATCCGAATGAAAACATTCTGTGGTATTTTCTGGCTCTAGCTATTGTTTTACCATTTGGGATTTACCTGATAAGCATCCTGCGAGATGAAAGATCTTCATAAAGTTGATTTCGAATAGAAAATTGGTTAGCATGGGATTTCAAACAAAGGAGGAATCCCATGCTTACAATAATTGAGAATTTTAACAAGGCATTTAATCTCCACAATGTCGAAACTATGATGGCATTGATGACAGAAGATTGTCTATTTGATAACACATATCCCCCACCCGATGGGGAAAGTATTATCGGAAAGACCAATGTAAAAAAATTCTGGGATGCATTTTTTAAGAATTCTCCTCAAGCGAACATTGAGATCGAAGAAATAAGCTTTTGCGGTGACAGGATTTTCCAAAGGTGGGTATATCACTGGCAAGAGCCAAACGGTATGAAAGGACATGTGCGTGGAGCGGATATTTTCCTAATACGTGATTCATTAATCCACGAAAAACGTTCGTATGTTAAAGGATGATTGTTTTCAGTACTCATCATCTCAATTTTAATCATCGAACCGGTTTTAGGGCTAGAAAACTCTTTTTATAAGCCAAATTTTCGGTACACCATGAAATTCCAGAGAATTGGTGTGATTTTTTCTTTTGTATTGATCTGAATCATTCATGCAAAATTTGTAGACATGAAAAATATATAATGTTTCATTAAAGACATTATTGACCTTTTTTATCTAAATATCTATAATAACTTGTAGTCCAATTATCCCAACAAACACTGCATTCAAAATATTTTTCCACTATCTGTATTTGGAGGTCAATTATGAGTACCAAAAGACGAAGGATCTTAATTTTTATCGTTCTAGCTCTCATGCTAATCGCATTACCGACTGCAACTGTACTCGCTAACAAGCAAGCCTGGAAAGCAGCCATTGCAACCACGAATGAATTACATGAAGTCGTACAATCATCCGCAAGAGGGACCGGGAATTTCGGAACGAACCCGGATGGTAGTTTGCACTTTATCATTACCGTTCGCGGATTAACCGGTACTCCAACCGGTGCACATTTACACGCCCCTGCAGATACAACACAAAATGCTGGCGTTGTTGTAACACTTTGCGGGTCCGGCCCAGGAGTTGCTGTTTTAGGAGCCTGCACATTAGTTGATGGTGTATTGATTATTGAAGGCGATATTTCCGG
>CAZPIM010000089.1:0-10909 GCA_964586385.1 uncultured Anaerolineaceae bacterium | reverse complement strand
CCATTGTTCCCACATTCAAATGTGGCTTACTGCGATCAAATTTCTCCTTCGCCATAAGATCAGTTGCTCCTTAAAAAATCATGCGATTTAGATTAATAATTTAAAATACGACGTGCCACGGTCTCAGAAACAGGTGCATAATGATCGAATTCCATGGAGAAAACTCCTCGACCCTGCGTACCCGAACGCAACTCAGTAGCATAACCAAACATTTCCGCCAGTGGAACCATAGCGTGGACCGCTTGTGAATTTCCTGGGCGTATTTCCATGCCTTGAATTTCTGAGCGACGTGAATTGAGTTGCCCCAATACATCACCCAAATAATCCTCTGGCATAACAACTTCAACCTTCATGATTGGTTCAAGTAAAACAGGGCGACCCTTCTGGAAGGCTTCTTTGAAACCAAAGACACCCGCCATCTTGAATGCCATTTCGCTTGAATCCACTTCATGGAATGACCCGTCTACTAAAGTAACTTTTAGATCAGTTACTGGATAACCAGCTAATAAACCCGATTCGGCAGCTTCACGAACACCATTTTCAATGGCTTTGAAATACTCTTTTGGAACTGTTCCACCGACAATTTTTATCTCGAAAACGATTCCACCACCACGGCTCAATGGTTCCATGTCAAAAACGACATGACCATATTGTCCATGACCACCGGATTGTTTCACATATTTATAGCTGACTTCTTTAACCGCATTTTGTATTGTTTCCCGATATGAGACTCGCGGGCGTCCAACATTCGCTTTGACGTTGAATTCACGCATCATACGATCGACAAGAACATCCAAATGTAATTCGCCCATTCCGGAAATTACTGTTTGACCAGTTGTTTCATCAGAACTAACTCGAAAAGTTGGATCTTCTTCTGAAAGGCGTCGCAGCGCTTCACCCATTCTGTCTTGATCAGCGGTTGTTTTGGGTTCGATTGCAATCGTAATAACAGGTTCCGGGAAGTTTATGCTTTCCAATACGATCGGTTTATGGGGATTACACAATGTTTCACCGGTAAAACTAAACTTCAAACCTAAAATTGCACCAATATCACCTGCCGGAATTGAATCAACGTCCTCGCGTCGATCCGCATACATACGAATCAAACGGCCAACACGTTCTTTCTTTCCCTTGACAGGATTGATCACAGTGTCACCTGCAATCATTTTCCCGGAATAAACCCGGAAATATGCTAATCTGCCTACATAAGGATCACTGACAATTTTAAAAACCAATGCAGCTAAAGGATCACTATCAACAGGATGTAATTCAATTATTTCATCGGTATTGACTAAAGTGCCTGAAACCGGAGGAATATCTATTGGTGAAGGCAAGTAATCAATGACTGCATCTAATACAGGCTGAACACCTTTATTTCTTAAGGAAGAACCGCAAAAAACCAATGTCGCTTTACTGGTTAAAACCGATTGGCGTAAACTGGCTTTTAATTCTGGAATTGTGATTTCCTGACCCTCAAGATATTTTTCAATTAGGTTGTCATCAAGTTCAGCTGCATTTTCGATCATTTGTTCACGAGCAATTTGTGCTGACTCGAGCATTTCAGAAGGAATTTCACGAATGATCGGTTCTCTTCCTTCCTGATCTTCCCAATAAATTGCTTTCATTTCAACCAGATCAATCACTCCGATAAACGATGATTCTGCACCTATTGGAAGCTGCATTGAAATCGGATTAGCACCTAATCGATCGATAATAGAAGCAATAGATCGTTCGAATGAAGCACCGACACGATCCATTTTATTAATGAAACAAATTCTGGGGACTTTGTATCGATCTGCCTGTCGCCAAACAGTTTCGCTCTGAGGCTCAACCCCCTGGACTGCATCAAATACAACAACACCGCCATCCAGGACGCGTAATGAACGTTGGACTTCTGCTGTGAAATCGATGTGACCAGGCGTATCAATAATATTAATTTGATAACCTTTCCATTCAGCAGTAACCGAAGCGGAAACGATTGTAATTCCACGTTCTCTTTCTTGCGCCATCCAGTCTGTCACGGTTGTACCATCATCTACGGAACCGATCCGGTAAGTCTTTCCTGTATAAAAAAGAATCCGTTCAGTAGTAGTGGTTTTACCGGCATCAATATGCGCAATGATTCCGATATTCCGGCACATTTCTAATGGAAAAGTTCGATCCATCTTTACCTTATAACAAATTAAACACGATAATGAGAGAATGCCCGATTGGCTTCAGCCATTTTATGGGTTTCTTCTCGCTTACGAACAGCGGAACCCTGGCCAACTGAGGCATCCATGATCTCCGAGGCAAACTTTTCTGAAAAAGAATGACCAGAGCGTGAGCGGGAAGCAGAAATAATCCAACGGATTGCTAATGCAACACGATGATCAGAAGAAACTTCCATTGGTACCTGATAGGTAGCTCCACCAACACGACGTGGTTTTACTTCCATTAAAGGACCAACATTTTTTATTGCGACTTCCATAACATCAACTGGATTTTTGCCAGTTTTTTCTTTAACAATATCAAAGGCATCATAAACTAATTTTTGTGCAACACTTTTCTTGCCATTTTTCATAATGTGGTGAACAAATGTTTGCACGAAAACACTATTGTAACGAATATCAGGAGGAATTAACCTCTTTTCCGGGTTAGTACGACGCATATCTCTTTCTCCGTTCTAATCTATTTTTTACCAGCTTTTGGTCTTTTAGAACCGTATTTAGAACGGCCCTGTCCGCGATTGTTTACGCCGGTGCTATCCAATGTTCCACGAACAATATGATAGCGCACACCTGGTAAGTCTTTTACACGACCACCACGAACTAATACAACAGAGTGCTCTTGTAATTGATGGCCTTCACCAGGAATATATGCAGTTACTTCCAGACCATTGGATAATCGAACACGAGCAATTTTACGCAATGCAGAGTTTGGTTTCTTAGGAGTCATGGTACGTACAACAGTACAAACGCCACGCTTCTGAGGAGAACCTTTATCTTGACGAGAACGGTGTTGTTTCATTGAATTGAATGTATATTGCAAAGCTGGTGCTTTACTTTTCACCTTTTTCGTCTCACGACCTTTACGGATCAGTTGATTTATAGTTGGCACGACTTCTTGCCTCCAATTAAGAATTTCTAAAAATTTTAATCACTTTTTCAATAATTAAGGCCACCGTAAGCTATGATGGCCTCGACAATACGCCTCTATTTCGACAGTAATTCCTACCGTTTTTAAGGCAACGAGGGCAGATTATATCATGTGCGACTTTCTCAGTCAAGGAATGTCACTTAACCTAATCCGCCGAAACCACCTCCCAAACCCAGCAGGCCAGTACCCATACTTGGCGGTTTGACACGTTCTTCATCTTTTCCAAATCGGACAGTTTCGCCATTATCCATGACTGCTTCAACGGAAAGACCCAAACTCTGCAATTCTTTGACCAACACACGGAAGGAAGCAGGTAAACCAGGTTCTTCGATTTGTTCACCTTTCACAATTGCTTCGTAGGTTGCTACACGACCCTGAACATCATCCGATTTTACTGTCAGCATTTCCTGTAAAGTGTATGCTGCACCGTAAGCTTCTAATGCCCAAACTTCCATTTCTCCAAACCGTTGACCACCAAATTGCGCTTTGCCACCCAATGGTTGTTGGGTAACCAGACTGTATGGTCCAGTGGACCTTGCATGTACTTTATCTTCGACAAGGTGATGGAGTTTTAACATCGTCATGACACCAACAGTGACCGGTTGATCAAATTTTTGTCCTGTCTTGCCATCATGCAATGTCATTTTGCCTAAAATTGGCATCGGCCTTCCACTTGCCCGCATAAAGGTATCTGCAACTTTACGTACATCATCATCATTCACATCACTGATATCCTGACCTTCTGCCACCAGCCATAGTTTCAAACATGCAGCAATTGCTTTCTTGTCACATATTTGAGAAGCTTTCTCGCCCAGGTAATCAACTGATTTGAATGCTAAGATTTCTTCAGGGTTATATCCTTCGTCACGTAACCAACCTTCTAAAACGGATTGGCGTGCGAGTTGTCGGTCTGCGGTTAATTTATAAATATCATAACCTTGATCGCCAAGCCATTGTTCCATATACAATAATCGTACTTCATCATCATCACGGATCATTCCAGGTGTGTAATCCTGATCTTTAACCCATTTCCAGGCATTATTCGCTGATACCTGCCAGGCACGATCGATCATCCATGCACGGGCTAATTCCGCTTCAATTTCAAATTCATTGGTGCCATCAAATACCGGTGTGACAGCTCTGAAACCCAATCGAAGTGCTGCCCAACCTAAATGAACTTCCAGTACCTGACCAATATTCATACGACCTGGAACACCAAGTGGATTTAAGATAATATCGACGGGCGTACCATCTTCAAGGAAAGGCATATCTTCCACAGAAACAACACGGGAAACCACGCCTTTATTACCATGACGTCCTGCCATTTTATCTCCGGCAGTGATTTTTCTGCGTTGCGCAACGGATACACGCACCATCATATCCACACCAGCGGACAGATCAGAATTGTCGTCTCTTGTAAATACCTTCACATCAACAACTTTTCCGCGTTCCCCATGAGGCATTCGCAGGGATGTGTCTTTTACATCGCGGGATTTTTCTCCAAATATCGCCCGAAGTAAACGTTCTTCCGGTGTCAATTCTTTTTCACCTTTTGGCGTGATTTTTCCGACCAAAATATCATTTGGACCGACTTCTGCACCGATGCGGATGATGCCACCTTCATCGAGATCCTTTATGGCATCTTCACCAACATTTGGGATATCCCGTGTGATTTCTTCGGGACCTAATTTTGTATCACGTGCTTCGATTTCATACTTTTCGATATGCACGGATGTAAAACGGTCATCCTGAACTAATCTTTCAGAAATCAGGATCGCATCTTCAAAATTGCCACCTTCCCATGAGACGAAAGCGACGACAGCATTTTGACCTAAAGCTAAATGGCCATTGACTGTGGAGGATGAATCGGCTAATACATCACCTTTATGTACCCTTTGTCCTTTAACCACTGCTGGTCGTTGGTCAATACAGGTGCTTTGGTTAGATCGCTGATATTTTCTTAAGAGATAATTTCGCATGCCATTTTCGCCACGGACGATCACTTCCCGTCCAGTGACTGAAATAACATCACCATCTTCTTCTGCAACCATAACCTGGCCGGAATCTTTCGCGGCGAAACTCTCCATACCTGTGGAAACAGTTGGAATGTCAGGACGCAGCAAAGGAACTGCCTGAGCTTGCATGTTCGAACCCATTAATGCACGGTTTGCGTCATCATGCTCTAAGAATGGGATTAATGAAGCACTGATACCCACAACCTGATTTGGGGCAATATCCATGTAATTGATATTTTCCTGCCCGGAAATAATAAAATCGGAGTGGTGACGGCAAGAGATTCTATCCAGATCAAATTCAAAGTCGACGGTTAATGGCGTATTTGCTTGTGCGATAACAAACTTGTCTTCGGCATCAGCGGAAAGGTATTCCACATCTTTTGAGACAAATGGTTTAACTGCAATGCTTTTCCTGTCCAATTTCTTGAGGGCAGGCAGCATTTTTTCGGTTACCCGTTCACCATCCGAAACAATAACTTCCCCTGTATCCGGATCGGCTAACGTTTCTTTAACCATGCGATTTACAATTCTGGGATCATCAGAAGCCAGATATTTCATTACACGGCGGTAAGGTGTTTCAATAAATCCATATTCATTTACCATTGCAAAGGTTGCCAGACGGCCGATCAAACCAATGTTTGGACCTTCCGGTGTTTCGATTGGACAGATACGACCATAATGTGAATGATGAACATCACGAACATCAAAACCAGCGCGTTCACGGCGCAGACCACCAGGTCCTAAAGCAGAAAGTGTTCTTTTATGACGTAACTCTGCCAATGGATTTGTTTGATCCATGAATTGAGAAAGTTGACTGGAACCAAAGAATTCACGTAGTGATGCAACCACGGGTCGAATGTTCACGAGACTTGCCGGTGAAATTTGATCCTGATCACGGATGGACATGCGTTCTTTAATCACTCTTTCCATTCGGCGTAAACCAACACGCAGTTTATTCTGGATCAATTCACCAACGGTTTTCACACGACGATTTCCAAGATGATCGATGTCATCTTTATCTTCCTGGAAATTGTTGATCATGATTAATCGGCGAACAAGTGCGACGACATCCCAGGCACTTACGGTGCGGTGCGTAACCGGAATATGATCGGTAAGATCTAATTTTTGATTGAGTTTATATCGACCAACACGTTCCAGGTCATAGTGTCGTTGATCAACTATTTGTTCTTCCAGGAATTGTCTGGCATTTTCTATCGTGGCAGGGTCACCGGGTCGCATGCGCTTGAAAAACTCAACTAATGCTGCGTCGGCGATTTTCATTCCCCCACTCAAATCCCAGGCGGGTTCCTGACGAATTGTATTAGCGATGAATAAACGATCGGGATCGTTATCAACATCCCGAAACAATGCAATCAATTCTTCGTCAGAACCGTGTTTATAAGGACGATCAACCAAACCATCATTGATCGCTGCTAAAGCACGTAAGAAAATTGTGATCGGAACTGTTCGTTTACGATTGAATTTTAAGATCAGATAATCGTTCTTGCGGGTTTCAAATTCCATCCATGCGCCGCGATCGGGAATCAACTTCGCAGAAGCAAGACGGTGCCCTGTGGATCGATCTACTGGTGCTTCAAAATACACGCCAGGTGATCGAATTAATTGAGAGACCACAACACGTTCTGTGCCATTAATAATGAACGTTCCCTTTTCTGTCATCTCCGGGAATTCGCCCAGGAAAATATCCTGTTTGATTGGTTCGGAAACATCCGGTCCCGCTAACAAAACTGTAACCCATAATGGGCTTGCATAGGTTAAGTCGCGTTCGACACATTCATCGATAGTATGTTTCGGTGCGTCAAACCAATACTTTAATCCCCATTGTTTAAGATCCGGGTTTTTACTGGGAAAATATAATTTCAATCCCTTATTATAGGATTCGATCGGTGAGATCTCATCGAATAGATCCCCCAACATATCTGATTTTAATCGTTGAAATGACTCTAACTGAACCTCAATTAATTGAGGTAAATCATAAACTACAGGAATACGTGCATAGGACTTTTCTGGCAAAAATGACATAATTTCTCCTGATATTGTCAACCCTAGGGATGGAAACAAGCCTACTCCTCCCATGATACAGGCGGGATGCAAACCGATATTATAGCAAACGTGACCACTATGGTCAAGATATTAAATTTAATTCGAAAATTGTACCAATTTATTTCGAAAAATGTAATTGGAAGGCTCACACATGGTTTGGTTCTTACGATGGTTTTTCATTAATAATCCAACCAGTTTTTGTCCATTTAGCCTTTCGCAATGGAATTATACTACCTTTTACCGATTGATCAGGAAAGATTTCCAGTAATCCAACAGTTGGACCGGAACCATCATTCCCGGAATCATAAGCCGATCCGGAATTGAAGAATAAGCGCTTATTAACCCATCGGTTTTCGATCTGATGGGTATGACCGAAAACAATCACCATAGCATTTTCGCAACATTTTTCCAGATTTTTTTGATATCGTTCAAAACTATATCCAGAGATGAAATAAGGGATCTTATCTGCCAAATAATAGAATAAGGTTCCATGCCCGTGATTAATGCAAATTTTGACATTATTAAAGGAAATAAACTTGACGAACTGCGCTTGATTGTTTTTGAACCAATCCCGATTCCCTTTAACAGACGTACAAGGAGCAATGGTTTCCAACAGTTCGAGCACAACCTGAGAGGAGATATCTCCCGCATGCAGAATGTGATCAACTTGCAGACTCTTCATAACTGAGATCACATCCGGATGCAATTCTCCAACCCGATCCGGAACATGGGTGTCGGATATAACGCCAATACGAATCATTTGATCGGTTTTTGTTGTTGTGTGCTTCATGTTCATTCCAATCAATCAAGGATTATTTCATAATGCAATCTATTTAAATGAAGAGAACGGCTTCAGATTATCGATAATGCATGAATTAGAAAAATTTTCATTAATTCTTAATCCTGCAAATAGTGATTAATTTCTGCTAATGTTTGGGTGGTTGATTTGTAATGTATAGCGTGTATTCCCAATTCTTTTGCCGCTTCAATATTTTCGATAAAGTCATCAACAAAGATCACTTCATTTGCATTGACCATAAACTCATTTAAGATTGCTAAATAAAATTTTGGATCCGGTTTTGCCATTCCTAATTCAGCAGAAAAAAAAGTAATATCGAACAAATGCAAAAAACCATGTTTTTCATTTAGCCAATTGCGTATATTGCTCATCGCATTGGAAAGCATACCAAACCGATATTGGTTTTTATTTTCCGTAATGAACTTTGTAAGCTCCTCATCTAAGGTATCACCACCCCAGAATTCCTGTTGAAACCGTTCAATTCCATATTCCGAAACACCCAGCTTATCCAACACAAATTGAAAATGTTCCGTCTCAGAAATTTCTCCCAGTGTCGCCTTTTTAGCTGATTCGGTTCCATATACTAATTCATCCATTTGTTCATAGGCCATGTTAAATTGGCTGGCAAGTTTTGTTCTACTTTGACGATCAGTCGTTTTAATCAAAACACCACCCATGTCGAAAAGAATGACTTTAATACTATATTTTCCCATAATCTGCCTTCTAACATTTTTTTATCATTTTATCTTACTTGAGCAAATTATTGCGATGTTTGAGGAAAATAGAAATCCTGCCATTCCTTCTTTGTAATTCCCATGAAGAGTAAGTCCCACCGTTTACCTTCTCGACTTAAGAATTCCCGTAATCTGCCTTCATGTTTAAATCCACAATTTTCATAGGATCGAATAGCCCTCGGATTATATTCAAAAACATTCAATGAAACCCGATGCAAATTTAATATTTCGAATGCATATTTTAAAATTACGCGCATGGCATCTGTGCCATACCCTTTTCCCCAATATTCCGGATCACCAACGCCGAGACCAACAAATGCATTAGTAAATCTTCCGGCAAATCCACCTAAACCGATTTCGCCTAAGATTTTTCCATCTTCTATGGATTGCATCACAAAAGAAGTTTCATCCTGAGACAATTCGATTTCTTCAATCCACTTTTTTGTTGCAGTTTTGGAATATTGACGTGCAGGGTCACTGTCAAGCAATCTTAAATACTCACTATTTCGGTGCCAAAGTGAGATTGAAGGTGAGTCTCGTTCTGAGTCAAGTGGTATTAATCGAACTTTTTCGCCACTAAGAAAATCGATTGAATTTTTCATGATTCTGACTCCAATTTTTGAATCCATTCTGATCGTAAAAGTCCATAAGCAAACCGGTCCCAATATGAATTCAAAAAATATTCTGCTTCTCTGAAAGTTACTTCCTTTAAATAACCTGCAGTAATCAGGTTTTTCTCCATTTCAAATTCAAATTGACTGACATAACATTCGATTCGATGCAAATTTAGTTCGTGGAAACCATAATAGGATAATTTTTGGATCAGTTCCAATTCAACTTTACCCAGATAATTTCCATCTCCAATAGCGATCATTAAATCTCCACAATGGTCATTCCAATAAATCCAATCAAACCCGACAAAACCAATCATTCGCATATCAGTTTTCATGCGGACGACGAAATGAATTCGATTACGACTTTCTTCCATCTTTTTTTCAAGTTTTTCATAATTCTTTTTCATTTCATTTTTCGATAATGGCTTGATTAACCCGGTAGACCAATATCGGGCGTATCTAAGATCCTGCGTAAATTGGGAATCAATTTCAGGATCATTCTCATAATCGATTTCCGTTAACAAGCAATTCGTTGTCTCAAATAATGGGTAATTTATCATATTTTCTCCAGCAATACAGGTGGATTAAAGTACAGGATTTTTCAAAATACATCCGGGATAGTTTCCTTTATAAAGAAATTCGATAAATCCCGGATGTTGTTGGACTATTAATTCTGACATCAAACCCCCAATAATTGATTCAGGGGGATTGAATCAGCATGAAGAAGATTTCCACTCAGGTCAAAAGATTCCAATTGTTCAATCTGCTGGCTCAGACGATGGATTTTTTCACTGATTTTCACATCGTTCATCAGCTCGATCAAATCAAATGTGAGGAACTTTGAAAATGTTCCGGCATTAATATCTTGAATCATCTGATCAAAACCTTTCGTTTCAGATTCCTGATCAGAAATAATGTCAACATAAATTGCCACTAATTTTGTTTCATCCAGGAACTGATGAATATAATCCAGACAAAGAAACATACGATGCTTGGCTTCATAACAATAAGGTTCGTTGTCATGTTGTAATGCGCGAATATATAATCCAAACGCCTGTCGATAACCGGCAATTTCGAAATTTATATATTCTTTGAAGGATGATTTTTTATTCATGATTCGATTAAACATTCTGGGCCTCCTTTTCAAGGGTAGGCATTTCACAAATTCTGCTGCGATCCGGCTATCTGCCAATAAAATGATGTTTGTAGACGTAAAAATTTTTCCATTTTCATACCCAAACAAAAAAACCACAGATTTTTCGTATCCGTGGCTTTACAGATTCAAACAATTATTTTAAGAAAAAAGCCACGGGTTTTGTGCATCCCGTGGCCATTAATTATTGGTTAACTAATGACTAACAGGCGCACTACGACAAGGAACAGAGGCACTGCCGGAAAAACCGACTGCGTAAACGATGGTGCTCATTTTGATCAAATAAAGATTACTCATCTGTGCGCTTCCTTTCTTTTAAGATAGATAAAATTTTAGCAAATACTCTACCGGATGTCAAGGTTTTATTAGAAATTTGTTAGAAATTCGTTAAC
>CAZPIM010000088.1:0-11089 GCA_964586385.1 uncultured Anaerolineaceae bacterium | reverse complement strand
CAGCTATGAGCCATCAGCCAAGAGCAATGAGCCTAATCTTTTCCATCCGCAAACATGAAACCCGGTCTTTTTTCCTTCAAGTCAAGGCGGTTGCCGGCACAACCGGTGATAGATCATATATAATCATCAGTAGATGAAAAACAAACTCGATCCCATCCATTGGCTCAAATATTCAGCCGGAGTAATCCTGCTTGGGATCATTTACCATTTGGCAGCCAGGTTGGGGTTGCTCATGGCGAACGTACAACCCAACACATCGCCTGTTTGGCCTCCCACCGGCATCGCCATTGCGGCGTTACTCCTATTCGGCATCCGTTATTGGCCGGGGGTAACCCTGGGCGTGATCTTTGGATACCTGTTCAATAATAATGCGCTCAATGTTTCCATTGGTTTGGCCATCGGCAACACACTCGAAGCAGTGGCAGCCGTTTACCTATTACGCCGGTTCATGGATTTTCACATTTCTCTGGACCGAATCCAGGATGTGATCGGACTGGGAATTTTCAGTGCACTGGCAACCACCATTTCCGCCACCATCGGTGTCATCACACTGCTCATCGTTGGCGCTGACATCCAGCCTTATATCTGGACGATCTGGTTCACCTGGTGGATCGGGGATTTCCTGGGAGCGCTGGTGATCACACCCTTGCTCCTGATCTGGTTCAGTTGCTGGCCAATTAAATGGAAGCACAAAACCGTTATCGAAGCCTGTATCGTTTTATTGTTGCTGCTCATCGTCACAGTCTATGTGTTCGCTAACCAGACACTCGGGCAAGTCACCCATGAAGCCATGGTTTATGTCATCTTCCCCTTTGTGATGTATGCAGCCTTACGCTTCACGCAAATCGGTGCTGTCAATTCGGTTGCGTTAGTCTCCGGCATCGCAATTTACGGAACAGCCATACAGTCCGGTCCACTGGTGCGCAGTTCCATTAATGAATCCTTGATCCTCCTACAAACTTTCCTGGGAGTTGTATCCCTCACTGCACTGACTCTCGGGGCAACCACCTCTCAAAGGCAGGCTGCCGAAGAAGCGTTACGACAACAGGTTAAGGATCTGGCAAAACTCAACGATTCCTCACAAACATTCCTGGGTATTTTCGATACCCAAAAGATCTACGAAACTGTCTGCCGATTTGCTGTCGAAAAATTCGGTGTGACCGGTGCCTGGATCGAACTGGAAGATGGCAATCAAGAGGCGGGAACTGTGGTAGCACCTTTTGGTATCTCGGGAAGCCATATCCAGCAAATCAAAACATTTTTCACTACCCGGGAACCAGATTCGGATCCTGAAAAACGCCGACCCAGCCATTTCACTCTGGAAGGCGTAAATGGAATCTTGTCGTTGTTGCCATTAAAATTCGCTGCAAAAAGCATCGGTCAGCTTGCCTTGATGAGTAATGACAGCAAGTTCTTCAGCCCGGACCGTGAGATTCTGATGAACTCTTACGCCAACCTTGTGGCAGTTGCCATCCAGAATACTTTATTGTGGGACCAGGTTAAGAGCGGCAATGAACGCTTGCACGCCCTCTCCCATCGTTTGATGGAATTGCAGGAAACTGAAAAACTAAACCTGAGTCGCGAATTACATGACGAATCCGGGCAGGTGATCTCGGCCATGATGGTGCAATTGGGATTGCTTGAACGCGACGCCAATAACCCGGAAATGATCAAGCAATATGCCCAGGAACTCAAAAGGATCGCATCCGAGGTCTTGAGTAACCTGCATGACATGGCTGTTCGTTTACGACCGGCCAGCCTTGACCACCTTGGCCTGGTGACTGCCCTGAAACAATACATTTCCGATTTCAGCCGGCAGCACAACCTGGATGTTCAGTTTGAAACGGTCGGAATTTCAGAAAAGCGTCACTCGCTCGAAATTGAAACCGCTATCTTTCGTATCGTCCAGGAATCGCTCACCAACGTACTGCTGCATGCCCATGCCTCCCGGGTGGATGTGTTGCTTAGTCAGCGCAAAAACATTCTAAGTGTGATCATTGAAGATAACGGCGTGGGTTTTATCCCGGAAAATGTAGCCACACATACCCACCTGGGCTTATTCGGTATGCGGGAACGGGTGGAAATGCTGGGTGGTAAATTCTCCATTGAAAGCAATATTGGCAAAGGTACTACCATCCAGGTGGAGGTATTGAATGGCGATTAAGGTAATCATTGCAGATGACCATGCCATTGTGAGGGCCGGGTTAAGAACCCTGATAACCTCTGAGAAAGATCTTTCTTTGATCGGTGAGGCTGCCGGTGGATTGGAAGCGATTGAAAAGGTCCACCAATTTTCACCGGATGTGCTGGTGCTGGATATCTCCATGCCCGACAAAGACGGGATTGAGGTCATCCGCACCTTGAAGGAAGAGGGTGAAACCTGTGCGATCCTGGTTTTGACCGTGCATGAAGACGAAGCCATGCTGCGGGAATCCATCCGTTTTGGGGCTGCCGGTTACATTCTCAAACATGCTGCAGAATCGGAGTTGATCAGTGCAATACGCTCCGTGTTCCGGGGTGAGCTTTACATCCACCCAAAGATGATCCGTTCCTTGCTTCAGCCAGAACCAACCACAGGCGCACCGGAACTTTCTACGATGGAGAAACTGACAACTCGCGAGGAAGATGTGCTCAAGCTGATCGTGCAGGGATACACCAATAAACAGGTGGCCGATGAATTGGGCATCAGCATCCGCACAGTGGAAGGTCATCGGGCCAATTTAACCGATAAACTTGGCATTCGCAGTCGGGTGGACCTGCTGAGATATGCCAGAGACCACCACTTAATCTGAATCTGAAAAAAATCGTGCAATAACCCCCGTATTTTCTACGGGGTTATTTTTTGTTTTGTACGTGTAAAGTACGGGATTATCACAAAAAAAATCCCGAATTATTGCGCTTACTCCTAGCCTCCATTTTTCATATCATTAAACGCAAACCATCCTGGAATGGAATCCTTTTGGCTGGGAGTTTATGAATAATTCGAATGCAAATCTAGCAGAAAATACAGCAATCATAGAAATGAAGGGGATTTGCAAGCAGTTTCCCGGTGTTCTTGCAAATGATCATATTGACCTGAAGGTTTACAAATCCGAGATCCACGCCTTATTAGGGGAAAATGGTGCGGGTAAAAGTACCTTGATGAAGCTCCTTTATGGGTTTTATAAACTCGATGAGGGGGAGATTTATTTCAACGGTAACCTGGTCCAGATCCGAACACCTGCAGACGCACGCCAGTTAAACATTGGCATGGTGTTTCAGGTGTTAAACCTCATTCCGGCTATGAGCGTTCTTGAAAATATCGCCTTATTTCTGAAAGACCTGCCGGAAGTCTACAACCCGTCAAAACTTCGTAACCAGATTCTTACCTTATCCTCGCAATATGGTCTGGAAGTGAATCCGGATGACATGGTCTCTCACCTTTCGATTGGTGAGCAGCAGAAGGTTGAGATTCTCAAGCTACTGATGTCGGATGCGCAAATCCTGATCCTGGATGAACCCACGCGCGTCCTGGCACCGCACGAGGTTGAAGGCCTGTTCAAGGTCATTAATAGACTAAAAAGTAACGGGTATGCCATTGTTCTGATCACCCATAAATTGCGGGAAGTGTTGGAATGTGCTGACAGGATCACAGTTCTTAGGGCTGGTCGCGTGGCAGGTACAACCTTGCGGAGCGAAACCAGCGAAGAAGGTTTGATCCAGATGATGTTCGATAAACAACTCGTTGACCGCATCGTAAGGGAAGAGAGACCCGTTTCTCAGAGCCCGGTTTTGGAACTGGTTTCCTTCTCCACCCATGGCGATGGATCTGCCGTCAGTCTCAAGGACTTGAATTTGCAAATCTTCCCGGGTGAAATTGTAGGAGTTGCAGGTGTTTCCGGGAATGGTCAAAAAGAATTGTGTGATGCCATTTTAGGTATGGAAAAGGTGGTCTCAGGTAAAAAACTGCTGGGGGGGACAGATTACACGCATAAGTCAACCGGCAAAATCCGCAAATTTGGATTGGGCTTTATCCCTGAGAATCCCCTGACGATGGCCACGGTACCTTTTATGTCCGTTATGGAGAATATGTCCATCACCCGTACTGCTGAATATGCAAAATATGGCGGTTTACAGATGGATTGGGTTCAGGTCCGGGAAGACACAAAGAAATCACTGGATAAGTTTGGTTTTACATTTTCCTATTTCACACCTGCCAAATCGCTCTCCGGCGGGAATTTGCAACGACTGATCATTGCCCGGGAAATGATGAATCAACCCAAACTGATCGTGGCGTCTTATTTGACCCGTGGGTTGGATGTTCAGAGCACCCTGGTTGCCCACCAGGAGTTGATGCAGGCACGCAATGCAGGCAGCGCGGTAGTGTTAATTTCTGAGGATCTGGAAGAATTATTTTCATTGAGCGACAGGCTGATCGTATTGTTTGAAGGCAAAATCGTTGGGGAATTTATACCCTCAGAAACAGATTTTTTTGAAATAGGCTATCTCATGACAGGATCAAAGGAAATCCATGAAACCAGGTAAAAATTCAGGCTTCAAATTAACTGGGATGAATAATAAGATTCTCCAGGCTGTCATCCGTAATGGATTGACCATTTTATTGGCATTGTTACTGTTCGCCGGGATCTTACTGATCACTGGTAATAACCCGTTCACATCGTATCGTGACTTATTCAAGGCAACGCTGGGAAGTATTTACGGATTTTCGGAAGTCATCGTAGCCATGATTCCGATTCTTCTAACCGCACTGGCTGTGGCGCTGCCTGCCAGGATTGGGATGATCAATGTCGGTGGTGAAGGACAACTCTATTTGGGTGGGATCTTTGCCACTTTTGGTGCGTTGGCTTTCAAAGACCTGCCGATCGGGATTTTGCTCCCGCTAATGGTTTTACTGGGAATCCTGGGTGGTGCGCTCTGGGCATTTCTGCCGGCTTATTTCAAATCCATAGGGCTGGTCAATGAAACCATCACGACCTTATTGATGAACTCGATTGCTCCAAAGATTGCGGGTCTGTTGGTGTTTGGATACTGGCACTCACCACGCGAGACGAATATGACGCCGAATTTTGTAGATGCCGCCAGGCTGCCAACTTTTTTTGGCACCCGCATCCATTTAGGCATTGTCTTTGGATTGGTTCTGCTGGTGGTCTTTTGGTTCGTGATGAAGAAGACCCGTTGGGGCTTGGAAATGCGCACGATTGGTGGCAACAATCAAGCCGCAAGGCGTAATGGGATCCCGGTGGGTTCCTACATGATCATCATTTTCTGCATCAGCGGTGGTATTGCAGGTTTGGCAGGTATGGCGCAGGTTTCAGGTTTCTATGGTTTATTGATCCCGAATTTCTCCCCCGGTTATGGCTACATGGGATTCCTGATCAGCTGGCTGGCTGGCGGTGATCCATTCGGCATCCTGCTGATGGCATTCGTGGTCTCCGTTATTATGACCGGGGGTAACATGCTGCAAATCACCATCGGCTTACCCTATGCGGTCATTAACCTGCTTTTGGCATTCACACTCTTCATTGTTTTGGCAAAACCAACACTATCAATATTACGAAAAGGAAAACCTGCATGAGCATCCTTGCATTGCTGGGAGTACTGTCCAGCGCCATCTTTTCAGGAACCTCTCTTTTATTTGCTACGCTCGGTGAGGTCGTGACAGAGCGTTCCGGTACCGTAAACCTGGGATTGGAAGGCGTTTTACTGGTCAGCGCAGCCACCGGGTATGGGGTGACCGTCATGACTGGCAACCCGTTCATCGGGGTGCTGGCAGCCATGTTGACCGGTGGATTGGTTAATTTGATTTTCGGTTACCTGGTAGTATCGCGCAGAGCGAACCAGCTCGCCAGCGGACTGGCATTGATGTTTTTCGGTTATGGATTGAGTTCTTTGATCGGAAAACCCTTCATCGGAAAAATGATCACCAGCCTTCCCCGCTACATGGTCCCGGGGCTTGAAAATTTTCCTCTCCGATATACCTCGCTATTCAAATTTGATATTCTAATTTACCTCGTTCTCCCAACTTGTGTCCTGATTTGGTGGTTACTATTTCGGACTCGTTGGGGATTGGGTTTGAGAGCAACGGGTGAAAATGTTGAAACTGCATTTGCTTCCGGTCGTAACCCGGCAAAGATAAAATACCAGGCATTGTTTGTTGGTGGTCTCCTGGCTGGTTTAGGTGCTGCCCATTTATCGATTGCATTTACGATGAACTGGGCGGAATATATGACTGGTGGAAGGGGCTTTATTGCCATCGCATTGGTAATCTTCTCGAAATGGCATCCGATACGCGCCATCGCCGGTGTCCTGGTTTTCAGCGGAGCAGTGGCATTTCAGCTTCTGCTTCAGGTTAGCGGTGTCAATGTTTCTCCCTTTCTTCTGGATATGATTCCTTTCGTATTGACGCTCTCCGTATTACTTCTTTGGGGAGGAACCCGCAGGCACTCAGCCCCTGCAACATTAGGCAGGGTTTATCAAGGTACTGAATAGTGAAAACGCGTTTATTGAAAGGAGGCTCATCGAAATACGCTCTTTCTTTCTAAAAATTGATTAAAACTTAAAAAGGAGAATGAAATGAAAAAAACATATGGAATACTTGCAATCATACTGGTTGCCCTATTTGTTTTCACAGCATGCGCACCCAAAGCAGCAGAACCTGTTGCTACAGTCGCACCGGTCGAACCAACAAAAGTTCCTCCCACAGCCGCACCTGTTGAAGCCACAAAAGTTCCTGCCACCGAAGCCCCGACTGCTGCCCCAACTGAAGACCCGGTTTGCTTGATCGTGGGTGCAACCTATGGCGGACCGATCATGGATGCCGGTTACAACCAGGCTATGCATGAAGCAATTGCAGCGATTAAAGAAAATATCGCTTGCGTTGAAATTATCGAAGCAGAAAATGTGTATGACGAAGCTGGTGCAACTTCCACCATCGAAAACATGATTTCACAGGGTGCGAAAATGATTTTTGCAACAGCCTATGCCCATCAATATCCTGCCCTTGAACTTTCCTATAAGTATCCTGACGTAATTTTTGAACACGTTGGCGGTTGGGAAATGGGAGCAAACTTTGCCAATGTCTTCGGGAAACCCCCGGATCTCTGGTATCTCAAAGGTGTTGCTGCAGGCTTAATGACCGAAACTAATAAACTTGGTTTTGTTGCCGCCTTCCCGCTTGCCTGGACGGATGTGTTTGTAAATGCTTACACACTTGGGGCGCAATCCGTGAACCCGGATGTTGAGGTAATTGTAGCTTACACGTTTGGATGGGGTGATAGTGGCAAAGAAGCCGAAACCACGAACTCATTGATCAATCAGGAAGTGGATGTCATCACCATGCACGTAGATTCACCGCAAACTGTCATTTCCACAGCCGAATCCAGAGGTGTTTACACCATTGGCTATCAAAACTTAGCCGCTCAGCAATTCGCACCGGAATATTGGATTACAGGTTCTGGCTTTACCCTCGGTGGTACGTTTACCTGGTTAGCTTCCTCAATACTGGATAAAACCTGGGAACCTATCTTCCTGCGTTGCGGTTTCACCGATGGCTGTATGGCTTTAGCTCCCTTTGGTCCGAAAGTACCTCAGGAAGTTAAAGATAAAGTAGCCGAAGTTCAAGCAGGTTTGGAAGCCGGAACAATCGTAACCTTTGCCGGACCGATCAAAGACCAGGATGGAAACGTCAAGGTCAATGAAGGTGAAGTATTATCAGATGAAGCCATGAGCAGTGTCGACTGGTTTGTTCAGGGTGTAGTCGGAAATCCGAAATAATTTTCTCTCCTAAAAAATACCTGTGGAGGTTGAATCAAACCTCCACAGGTTATGCCTGGAGGGTCCATGCTGAATGTCGCGGAATTACCATATTCCGGACATTCAAGATGTGAAATAAAACGGAGGATAGAATGGACATAAAACAAAAAATTGAACAGGCGAATCAAATTGCTTTCAAAAAACTTACAGACGCAGAACCTGTGCTGGTCGATATTGCACCCGCGATCGAGGTAATCCCGGGAATGGAAGACAAGATGGTACTTCATTCCGGTCCTCCAATTGCCTGGGAAAAGATGTGTGGTGCGCAACGTGGCGCGATCATTGGAGAAGTTCTTTTTGAAGAATGGGCTAAAACACCAGAGGAAGCAATCAAGTTGCTCGAAAGCGGTATTATAAAGCTTGAGCCTAACCACCATCATCAAACCGTTGGACCGATGGCCGGGACAATCTCCGCCAATTCCTGGGTTTATGTCGTTGAAAACAAGACTTTTGGAAACAAAGCTTTCTGCCGTCAGGTCGAGGGAATGCAACAGTTTGGTGACTACAGCGAAAAAGCGCTGGATGGCTTGCGCTCCTGGCGGGACATTTTCGCTCCGTCGCTGCAAGCGGCCCTAAAAGCTGAAGGTGAGTTACCCCTTAAACCGATCGTCACCCAGGCTCTTCAGATGGGCGATGAACTCCACAATAGACACAGTGCTTCTTCGGCTTTGTTTGGAAATGCCATGGCAATCGGCCTGGTCAAAGCTGGCTTGCCTTTAGCTAAACTTATTCCAACACTGTATCTGCTCAAAAACCATAACCTGATTTTCCTGGGGCTGGCCATGGCAGCAGGAAAAGCGATTGCCGATCCAACCCGGGATGTGGAATATAGCACCATGGTAACCGCCATGTGCCGAAACGGTACTGAATTTGGTGTTCGTGTCAGCGGGTTGGGAGACGAATGGTTTACTACCCCTGCGCCATTCGTAAATGGATTGTATGTTCCCGGATTTTCTGAAAAAGATGCCGGTTTTGATATGGGAGATTCAGCCATCACAGAAACCGTTGGATGGGGAGGATTTGTCCTCGGAGGAGCACCTGGAATCTTGAGCCTTGTTGGTGGCACGCCGGAAGAAGCCCTTGCGTATTCCCGTGAGATGAAAACCATTACAATTGGGGTCCATCCGACCTATAAAATGCCGATCTTTGGGTTTGAAGGCACACCTACCGGAATTGATATCCGCAAAGTGATCCAAACCAACAGCGCACCCATCATTGACACTGCAATTGCTCACAAAGAACCCGGCTATCCCAAAATTGGCGCAGGGTTGGTACGAGCTCCAATGGAGTGTTTCAAGAAAGCATTAATTGCATTTAGCCGTAAGTATCAATCTGGCTAAGAATGAAGGAAAAATGATTTCTGGCATTAGCATCCGGAAAAACCAATATTACGATTCTGTGTTTCTGATGGGTTTTAACAACCGCCTGTCAAAATTGGAAGGTGTAATCCAAACAGCGGTATTAATGGGATCCGACGCAAACAAAGAGGTGATGGCTGATCTTGGATTCGTAAATGCAGAGGTAAAATCCTCGACTGCGAATGACCTGGTGGTTGGCGTGACCGCGGTATCTCAAGAAGTACTGGATAATATCCTACAGTCTCTCGACCAATGGCTGGTCGAAGTAAGTACATCCCGGACAACAACCGGGGTTCATACGCTTGAAGAAGCGATTGCATTAAAACCGGAGACTAACCTGGTCGTCATCTCGGTGCCGGGCGAGTTTGCAGCGCGTGAAACAAAAAGAGCGCTGGAGTCGGGCAAACATGTGTTTCTTTTTAGCGATAATGTTTCAGTGGAAGATGAAATTTCGCTCAAGACATTCGCGCGTTCACAAGGGCTATTGGTGATGGGTCCCGATTGTGGGACGAGTCTGATCGGTGGTATTGGCATCGGATTTGCGAATGCGGTCAGAAAAGGAAAGATCGGAGTTATAGCGGCAGCGGGTACCGGCCTGCAGGAATTTACCTGCATGGTGCATAACGCCGGATATGGCATATCGCATGGAATTGGAACAGGTGGACGAGACCTTTCGGATGCCGTTGGTGGATTGACCACGCTTTCCGCCCTGGATGCATTGGAGCAGGATTTATCTACTCAAGTAATTGTAATCCTTTCCAAACCCCCTGGAGAAACAACACTAAAGAAACTGGTTGAGCGCATCAAGAATTGTCCCAAGCCAGTGGTTTGTTGCTTTCTGGGAATCTCCAAGCCAATTGATGGCGAAGGTGTGATCTTCCAACGTGCAAATATCATTGATGATGCTGTTTGTTTGGCAATTGAAGCATTTGGTGGAAAATTTACCCCGACACCAATGCCTGAACATGGTCAAAAACCAGGTCTGGCGGAAAAAGGGAAATTCCTGCGCGGTGTATTTGCAGGTGGTACCTTCTGTTATCAGGCACAACAGATTTTGAGAGATGCCGGGATTAGCGTATATTCCAATGGCGCTTTGGATAAAAATTTTTCCCTGGAACATCCCAATCAAAGCAAAGAAAACACAATCGTAGATATGGGTGACGAATACTTTATGGTTGGCCGCCCGCATCCCATGATCAACGGAAGTCAACGTGCATTGCGTATTCTTGCCGAAGCACAGGATCCAACGGTCGGTATATTGCTGCTCGATTTCATCCTTGGTTACAACGCATCAATGGACCCGGTCGGCGAACTGGTTGACGCAATTCATGATGCAAAACGAATCGCAAAAAATCGGGGTGACAGCTTATTGTTCGTTGCCTCGATCTGTGGCACGGACGACGACCCGCAGGATCTTTCACTGCAAACCCGGATGCTCAAAGAATGTGGAGCCGTTGTGTTTTCCAGCAATTCACTTGCCACACAATATTGTGCTAATTTGTTAGCGAGGTAAAAAATGTCTGATCCGGTGAGCCAACTCTTAAACATGCCCCTTATCGTCATTAATATTGGGGTGGATAAATTTGCTAAAAATCTTGAAGACCAAGATGTCGAGGTCCTCCATGTAGACTGGCGTCCCCCTGCCGGCGGAGACCAGGAAATGATCGACCTTCTGGATGGTCTTCTTTAAAGGAATGGGGGTTTGGATCAGAAGCATTTTGTTTTTTTGTATTCCATCCACTAAAAGAAAAGGTAACCCCAAGTTTCACGAGATTTGGTTTTCTATCCAATCAAGGAAACATCTCGCAATTCGGAGTTGCGCCGTAGGTTGAGGTCATTTTGCGGTGCATGCAAAAAGCCACATATATCACAAGCGAATAGCAAGCGAGGATTTTACATCGTCATTTACGAAGCAATAG
>CAZPIM010000087.1:9034-11097 GCA_964586385.1 uncultured Anaerolineaceae bacterium | reverse complement strand
CCAATGCTGAAATTATCAAATGGTTTGGTAAACAAGGTATAAAAAATACGCATGCACAGCATCTGGGTGGCGGATTTCATTATCCGTTTGGTTATCTTAAATTGACATTTGCTTTACACGGCTCTGGTTTGCCTGATGGCAGTTATGGTGGAAACCCGGCCGGAATCTTAATTACGACATTAGATGAAAAGAAGATATATTTTGCGGGTGATACCGGCTTGTTTGGTGATATGCGATTAATCGGCGAAGAAGGCATTGACCTGGCTATTTTACCGATTGGTGACAACTACACCATGGGTCCGGATGACGCATTGCGAGCAATTAAGTTGTTAGAACCCCGGCATGTTATACCAATTCATTACAATACCTGGTCATTAATCGCACAAGATGTAAAGAGTTGGGGAAGCAAAGTGCAATCTGAAACGAATTGCAGTGTTCATATCGTTGAACCAGGAAATTCATTCGAATTGTGACCTTGGTGACATAAATTTACTTAAGGAAATTAGCTCCTGATGTTGAGTAAATGACTCAAGTTGTTGGTAGTATTTTTTTCATTGGTCATTTCTCAGAGAAACTTTTGCAAAATAATGACGAAAATTTCCCTGTTTTAAGACATTTTAACTAAGTTGATAGGTTTTGCCAGCTTTCTTCCTGTACAATCCTGCCCGAATGAGATGGATTTCATGGTTCAATAGAATCAGAAAAATTCTTATTACAGGGATGACATGAAAATGAAGTTTTACAATCTCAATCCGCAAGAACGGCTTGATTGGATCGCAAAAGAGACCGGCATGTCCGCTGAAAAGTTGGATATCCTGGCAGGTAAAGCAGGATTAACAATAGAAAATGCTGATCACATGGTGGAAAATGTGGTCGGTGTTTTTGGATTACCTCTCGGGATTGCTCAAAATTTCATCATTAATGGAAGGGAAGTTCTCGTTCCAATGGTGGTGGAAGAACCATCAATTATCGCCGGGGCATCGTTTATGGCGAAATTGGCACGTCCGAAAGGTGGATTTTTTGCGCATTTGAGCGCTTCCGAAATGATTGCGCAGATACAGGTAATCCGGGTTCCTGAAATCCACTCAGCCAGATTGAAACTCCTGGAAGCCCGAACCAAACTTTTAGCACTGGCTGCTGAAGTCGACCCAGTATTAATGAAATTAGGTGGTGGTCCTCGTGATCTGGAAGTTCGAATTTTTGAGGATTCTCCGATTGGACCATTCCTCGTAATTCACCTGATCTTTGATGTGCGCGATGCGATGGGTGCAAATGCTATCAATACGGCTGCTGAAAGACTGGCTCCGACCATAGAAGAAATAAGCGGTGGGAAAGTGCATTTGCGGATTTTATCCAACCTGGCGGATCGCAGACTGGCGCGTGCAAGAGCAACATTTCAACTGGATCAATTGGCATTTGATACTTTTTCTGCTGAAGAAGTGCGAGACGGCATTATTGCCGCCTGGGCTTTCGCTGCGGTGGACCCTTACCGCGCAGCAACACACAACAAAGGCATCATGAACGGTGTTGACCCGGTGGTGATTGCCACTGGTAATGACTGGCGGGCAGTGGAAGCAGGAGCACATGCTTTTGCAGCCAGAAGCGGAAAATATACCAGCCTAACCACCTGGATGAAAGATGAAAATGGAGATCTGGTTGGCACAATTGAGATGCCAATGGCGGTTGGAATTGTCGGTGGCGCTACACGCGTTCACCCGGCTGCCAGAACATGTCTGGAATTGATGAAAATTGAAAGTGCTGCACAATTGGCTGAAGTCATCGTGTCTGTTGGGTTAGCGCAAAACCTAGCCGCATTACGTGCATTGGCAACCGAAGGCATCCAAAGAGGACACATGGGATTACATGCACGGCAGGTTGCGGTGGCAGCCGGTGCAATAGATGAGGAAATTACCAGACTCGCGACACAATTAGTGAGTGAAAAAATGGTTCGGATCGACCGGGCGGAAGAAATTCTGAAAGAATGGAGAAAAAATACGAATGAGTGACGACTTTTCTGATTCAATGCTATTAAAACCAGCACAACCCGTTGGCATTGTGGGATA
>CAZPIM010000087.1:6336-8934 GCA_964586385.1 uncultured Anaerolineaceae bacterium | reverse complement strand
ATCCTTTTAGTTTCATTTGGCTCAGGTGCCGGATCGGATGCGATGGATATCACAGTTACTGATTCAATCCTGGAGAGACAAAACAAAGCCCTCAAAACGCAGGACTATATCGCCCGTAGAACCGTAATTGACTACGCCACATACTCCCGATATCGTGGCAACCTGAAGATGCGCTAAGGAGGGGAAATGCGTGAAGTCGTCATAGCTGGTATCGGACAGTACCCGGTCGGAGAGCACTGGGAGTTATCCCTCAGAAATCTTTCTGCACGTGCAATTCAAGCAGCCCGGAAAGACGCAAATGGATTGCGCCCGGAAAGCATGTACATTGGGAATTTAATTGCACCCGTGGCCTCACACCAGGCAAATTTGGGGTCACTTGTGACAGACAATACCAACCTGGAGGGAATTGAAGGAACGACTGTCGAAGCCGGGGAAGCCTCAGCGGCGGCGGCGTTTCGAATGGCGTATTTGGCTGTGGCATCCGGTTGGGTGGACATCGCCATGGCTGTTGGTCTCGAAAAATTTACGGATCGCGCCGGTGATGATCAGGATGATCCGATTTACCAAACAATGGATTATGACTATGAAGTCAATGCCGGAACCACCCCAATGCTGCAAGCCGGATTATTGATGCAACGCTATCTGTATGAACACCCGGAAACAGACAGGAATGCATTTGGCATGTTTCCAATGATTGCGCATCAAAACGCAGTCAATAACCCAAATGCCTTGTATCGGAAACCAATTTCCATGGAAACGTATAAAAAATCCTCAATCTCGGCTGCACCAATGAATATTTTCGATGTTGCACCGTATGCAGATGGCGCGGCTGCTTTGATCTTAACCACACCTGAATTAGCTAAAGACATTTCGCATCCGATGATACGTGTGATTGGATCTGATGTCGCAATTGATACCCTGGCTCTTCACGATCGTGAGGACCCGCTTGCATTCCGGGCTGCCGGTATTTCTTTAGAACAAGCCTGCCACCAGGCAGGAATAATCCCAAGCGATGTGGATTTCTTTGAATTGCACGATGCTTATTCGATTTATGCAGTACTCAGTCTGGAAGCCGGAGGATTTGCTGCCAGAGGTGAAGGCTGGAAACTGGCTCTGAATGATTCTTTAACTTTGAAAGGCAAATTCCCCATCAGCACCATGGGAGGGTTGAAAGCCCGTGGATTTCCGATTGGAGCTACCGGCGCTTATCAACTGGTGGAAGCTGTGCAACAATTACGGGGTGATGCCGGTAAAAATCAAATTCCCGGAGCTAAGCGCGCCCTGGTGCAATCACTTGGTGGTCCGGCATCGACTGCTGTGACTCATGTACTGGAAAGAATGAATTAAGACAATATTGGTAGGAAATAAAGCTTTTTTAGTGTTTCTGATAGTTTGTGATAGTTTTTTACGGGTAGACTTTTCAAAGCAATCAAAAAAAGATAAATTATTGCAAAATAATTTTTAAGGAGCAAGAAAAATGGAAGTACCACGTCATTGGAGATTAAAAAAACAACGCTATACATTAACGGGAGAAGAATGTCCTCACTGTAAATCGAAGATTTTTCCCCCACGAGATGTTTGCCCCTATTGTGGCGGCGAAGCAAAAACGCAATTTTCATTTAGCGGTCGCGGGAAAGTTTATTCTTATACCCACATGAGTGGTGTGCCATCCGGGTTTGAACAATCCGCACCTTACACCATTGCTTTAGTAAAACTGGAGGAAGGTCCTGTAGTAACGGCGCAGTTGACAGATGTGGGGGATCAGGAAGTTGAGATTGGTATGCCGGTAGAGATGGTGACACGCAAGATCCGCACGGATATGGAAGACCGGGGGATGATCGTTTACGGGTATAAATTCCGGCCGGTGATGCAGCACTAAATATTAACTATTTTGCTTATCAGCTTCCGGAGTTGAACTATTCCGGAAGCTTTTTTTATTCCCATTGTGATTGTATGAAAGGAAATAACATGGAAAATAGAACAATTCTTATCACAGAAAGCGATTATAAAAAACTGACTGTGGCAATTTGCGAAACGAAATACACCGAATACCGAAACAGCATTTACATTGAGCATCTAGAAGGGGAATTGAAACGTGCGGAGGTAATGCCCAGCAAGAAAATTCCGGAGGATGTGATTACAATGAATTCAAGGGTACTCCTCACTGACCTGTCTGAAGAGACAACGCTGGAGCTAACATTGGTGTTTCCTGATGAAGGAGGTAAAGCAGAGGGCTTCATTTCGGTCCTGGCGCCTATTGGCACAGCTATGATTGGTTACCGGGTGGGTGACGTGTTTGAATGGGATACGCCTGCCGGGCGAACCAGAATGAGAGTTGACAAGATACTTTTCCAACCAGAAGCGCAAGGAAATTATGACTAGAAAAATAAAGTGGTTGTCAGAAAAACTATGCCCATATTGTGGTAGTAAATAAAAACCCAATTTTCATTTAACGGTCTCGGACAAGTTTATTCTTATAAGCACATGAGTGGTGTGCCATCCGGGTTTGAACTAACCCTCCTTACACAATTAACTTGGTAAAACTGAAGGAAAGCCCGGTAGTGATAGAATAGTTGACAGGTGTGGGAGATCATGAAA
>CAZPIM010000087.1:0-6236 GCA_964586385.1 uncultured Anaerolineaceae bacterium | reverse complement strand
AGGATAGCCCAAGAGTCGAGAAATAGAGATTCGTAATGAACAAAACCTAAAAAACCGTGACCCAAAACAGCTTTCCCGTCGAAAGTGACAACAAGGAGACAACCGCTAGTGAACTTGCGAATCCGATTCAGCTTATGCCGCAAAATCAAAAGTGATAAAATGATCATATGAATAGGACTTCTACTGATCTGTCGATACTCGTCGATGCGGTCTATGTCTGATTCATAGTCCATTTATTCTCTTTTCTCCAACCAAGAACTATGCGCAATGACACGCTGCAATAAGTCATTGGCGAAGAAAGTAAAAGGATAAAATATGCGATTACCTGACTATTGGTTGACCCGACCCGGAACACCTCCCGACGAAAAAACGCGGGATTCTTTTGATGAGTTGCTACAATCAACCCTGCAGGTCAACGAGTGCCCGACCATCCAGTATACCTTGCCCCAACCGAAGTGGCAGTTCCTGTGTTATGTCGCCGATCAGGGTGACATGGCTTTGCACGGTTCGGGTAACACCGACATTACGCATTTCGAGCCGCGCCAGTCGAATGACCTGAACGATTTTGGCAATCAGAAAGCAGTCTATGCCGCCTCGGACGGTCTGTGGGCTATGTTCTTTGCTGTCGTCGACCGTGACCGTGTGCGCTCGATCACCAATGCCTGCGTTCGAGTGGCTGACCCAACCGGCACGCTGCATGGCCCGTACTATGTATTTTCGGTCAGCCAGGCGTCTCTGCCAAACCAACCCTGGCGCACCGGCACCGTCTATCTCTTGCCACGCAAACCTTTTACCACGCAACCCCCCATGCCGTTTGGTGAAAATCAGGTCCACATTGCCCAGCTCGCCAGCTTCGAACCGGTTCAGCCGTTGGCGAAATTGACCATTACGCCTGAGGATTTTCCCTTCCTTGCACAAATTCGCGGGCATGACGATGAGCGTCTGCAGGAATATGCCACCGCACTTCAAACCGGTGCACCATGGCCGGCGGACTGAGACAAGCCCGGTAGACGACCTCAACCCACTCTGGATGGTACATATAATATGAACGACGAACAGGCAGACAATCTTCGAACATTACTAAACAGCCGTAGCACAGCGGCGCTGGGTACACTGCATTCCGGTGCACCGTATGTGTCTATGGTTCCCTTCGCCCTATTGAAGGACATTCCCGCGTTCATAATCCACGTCAGCCGCTTGGCCGCTCACACCCAGGATATGCTGGTCGACCCGCGCGTCAGCCTGCTGATCAGTGGAATCGAACAGACCGGATTGTCTCCCCTGGCAATTCCCCGGATCACCCTTCTTGGGACTGCGCACCAGCTAGCCGATGATGCACCGGAATATCCCACAGCCCGGAATACATACCTGGCGCGTTTTCCAGATGCAGCAGCGCTTTTTTCCCTGGGTGACTTCTCGCTCTTCATGATTTCCGTCAAGGAAGCCCGCTGGATTGCCGGATTCGCCCAGGCGCGTTCGCTCACGCTGGCAGCTTTCGCTCGGGTGGTCATGGAACATCAGGACTAACAGCGACCCGAGATCCCGCTGATAACACAGACCGATTGGGAGTAAAAATGCGTTATTTATTCTTTATCATCACCTTGTTATTTTCCGTATCCCTAATAGCTTGTGGAGGTCAGATGGATAATCTCAACACAAACGATACTACTCCAGTTATACATACCGACTTCTCAGATGATGCTACTTGGAAAAAGATAAAACGGGAGGTTGCGGCAAGAAATCTCATGGGGTTTTCTGCCAATGTACAGTTCTTCGACGACCCGCAATATGACGGGGTAAGCGGGCTAGAATTATTGCAACGCATTCCCGACCCGAATGCGTATGGCTGCATTTTTGTGGCAGACGGAACGACAATGACCGATGAGGAACATCCTGTGTTGGTCCTGGATCCGTTCAATCCGGAAGTGAAGACCTTTCGTGTAATTCCATCGGAGGCGTGGGGAGTGGAAAATAACTTATCCCTTGCCAACATGGACTACAGCGAGTTCGCCGATGCGACCGACCCGAACGGCGTTTTCCGCGGTTTCAAATAACAGCTGGCCAACCAGGCAATCGTATAAAAACAAACCAACCATCAATATGAACGACATTCTTTTTCAAAAATTTCACCGTGAAGTAGTAGAAGAACTGACCTTTCTGGGAGACCCGGAACGCGGTAAAGCCGTTCAACGTGACCGTGGTTCACAACTCACGCATCTAGGAGTCACTTTTCCAAAACTAAGACGCCGTGTTAATCAAGGGTTTTCTTTTTACCATCTGCCAGAAGAAAAAGTGCTAGAAGTGTGGGATTCACTCTGGAAAAAATCGCCGTATGGTGATGTCCTTTTCGCTGCCCTTGCGTATTACACGCCAATTGTACGGGAGAAAGTCAGCTCCGGTCTTTGGCCAGTCGTTCGTCAATGGAGTGACCGGGTTGATAACTGGTGTCATAGTGATGGATTGAGCGCAATTTATTCGAGAATTCTTGAAAGCAATTCTGCAGAGACCTATCCACAACTTGAATCCTGGAACTCGGTTGATAATGAATGGCTTCGACGCATTTCTTTAGTGAGTCTTATTCATTACAGTGGCAAGAACGCAATTTTTCTTCCCTTAAACCAGGTCTTACCACTCGTGTCAAATTGCATTCACGACCAACGAACCTATGTTCAAACCGCAATTGGTTGGGTTTTGCGCGAGATGGGACGTGTTTATAACGTCGAGATCATAAAATTCCTGGAAACTCATTGCGATAAAATGGGTACGCATGCTTTTTCTCGGGCTATTGAGCGATTGAGCAAGGACGAATGTACCCGATTACGTGTCCTGCGAAAGGCTCGAGTTGACTTTTGAGTCTGGTCTTTGGTTTCCCAAGCTGCCCCTTACACAATTGCATTGGTAAAACTGGAGGAAGGTCGATAATAACCCACAATTGACTGACATAGTGATCAGAAAGTTGAAATCGGGATGCCGGCAGAGATGGTGACGCGGAAGCTCCGTACGGACATGGAAGACCGGGGTATGATCGTGTACGGGTTACCCAAAGTGCTCCCTACGGCAATGCGAAGCACTCTCTTCGATCGTAAATTCCGGTTGGTGATGGCTGGCCTGCGGGAAGCACTTTTCAAGTGAATAGCATAGAAAGCTTTCTCCTGGCTGGGAGAAAGCTTTTTTGATGGTTTGATGTTTTGCGTGGTCGGATTTATGGGTGCAAATTTTAGGGTATTGTCTGATCACTAGTAGTCACAATATAGATATATTGTAATGCTCCGATCGCTTGAGCATTTGTGAAATTTAGTACATACACCTGGAACGATGTATATACTTTTTTTTAACTATCATTGTTATTGCAAAGTATTAAGTCTAGAATTAAATCATCGAATTGGATTTAACAAACTTAATGGAGTTACGTATGTTTCAACTGCATATCGAGCATCCGGTGCCAGATTACGACAATTGGAAGAGAGCGTTCGACAGCGATCCTGTGAACCGCAAGAATATGGGCGTGCATAATTATCGAATCCTTCGTTCCATTGAAAACCCTAACTACGTCACCATCGAGCTTGACTTTGAAACTGCTATTCAAGCAGAGGAATTGCTCAACGCAATGCGCGCGGTTTGGAAAAATGTTGAAGGAAAAATTATGATGAACCCTCAGGTACGGATATCGGAAATCGTACAGGAGAGTACGATTTAATCTTTACACTTTAGTGTGTTCGCACCTGCGGCGGGTATAAGTTCCGGCCGTGGATGGGCTGATACGAATAAAGATCGAATTGTGAAGCGCTTTCCTGAGATGGAGTGCGCTTTTTGTGTCACATAAATACGGGGAAATTGTATAATTGAGATGTGGGGCAGGAATTCTTGCAATAGCTAATCATTTATATAAAATTTAACCAGTTTCCAAGCAAAGTCCTTATCCACCCCGCATATATATCCCACTCAGCTACGCCTCGGGGACAATATCGCAAACTGATAGGCAGTACTGAATCTATTCACACCCGAAAGGAGAATTTCTGCATTGGATATTCCACGCATCTTCAATATCACTGAGAGTGCTCACCGTATCCACGACCCACTCACACCCGAAAAGCTTGCCACGCTCGGTGCGGCGCTGCGCTTGGAATCGGGAGCGCGAATACTCGACCTCGGCTGCGGGTCAGGGGAGATGCTGTGCACCTGGGCACGCGATCACGGCATCAATGGCACCGGTATCGACATGAGCCAGTTGTTCACAGAGCAAGCGAAACTCCGTGCTATAGAACTCGGTGTTGCCGATCAAGTCAAGTTCATCCATGGCGATGCAACCGGCTATGTCGTCGACGAGAAGGTCAGTGTGGCAGCCTGTCTCGGTGCCACATGGATCGGTGGAGGAGTAGCCGGTACGATCCAGCTTCTGGCACAGAGCCTGCGCACAGGTGGAATCATCCTTATCGGCGAGCCATACTGGCGGCAGTTACCGCCGACGGAAGAAGTTGCCCGGGGGTGTCTTGCCAATTCGATCTCCGACTTTCTCTTGCTTCCAGAACTTCTTGCGTCTTTCGACTATCTTGGCTGTGACGTCGTTGAAATGGTTCTGGCAAACCATGACGACTGGGACAGATATGAGGCGGCTAAATGGCTCACGATGCGCCGATGGCTTGAGGCCAATCCCAACGACGCGTTTGCGAAAGAGGTTCGAGACCAACTGACCTCGGAACCGAAGCGCTACGCCGCTTATACGCGAGAATACCTGGGCTGGGGTGTGTTCGTTCTGATGCAACGATGACGAAGCAAAATGTGATTGCGCCTGAATTCATTTCTTGTTGTCGGGTGGTCCGAGCAATCAACAGAAAGCCCTGTCTCAGACAGTATTGCAGGTGGGTCTGCGTCTAACCTGGTAAATTGGCGGATGAAATCCATATGAGGAATCCATATAATTAATTGCTGGGCGATTGAGGATCTGATTAATAAGAGAGTAACGATATTGTGATTGTATAATGTGCATATGGATACAAAAGACGAATTTTTCCTGCGTCAGGCAATTGCACTAGCACATCAGGCGCGCCAGGCTGGCGAACGTCCCTTTGGCGCGATACTTGTTCAAAATGATGAAGTGATTGCAATGGCTAAGGACCAGTGTCGCGCTTTGAATGATCCAACGGCACACGCAGAATTGCGGCTCATTAGTTCGTATTGCAATGAGAGTAAACAATTTGATTTGGCAAACATCACAATTTATAGCTGTGCAGAACCTTGTGTTATGTGTTCGGGTGCAATCAAGTGGTCTGGTATCTCTCGTGTTGTCTTCGGTGTACCGCAAGCAATCTTACAGAATGTCAGTGGTGGGCGTCTTAAGCCAACTTGCGAAGAATTGGTCAACACCGGAGTAAGGCATATTGAAGTCCTGGGATCGGTACTCTTGGATGAAGCATTGGCTTGTTCTGAAAGATTTAACTTTGCTCTTCACCGGCAAGAAATCTTACGGAAACAGGAATGATAATTAAGCTTCCTTCCACAAACCCACACCTTCAAGGTCTGTGCCGCCCAACAAAGCCTGCACTGGATGGCTGGAAGTCGCCGCATTTTCAAGTATTGTTCTCTCTTTGTTTTTTTCTGCTCCCAAACTGAGTTCACGCCCGTCCACACTTTACTAACGCAAACAGGAAGGTCGACACACTCACCTCAATTGCACGGATCGAGTCTGGTATACGGGTATAAAGCTCCGGTCTTACAGGTTTCGGTGAAGATTCTCAGTACATTTACGACTAAATCTCCAAAATTTGATAAGAAAATTCAGAAATTTCGCTCAAATTTTCTCTTTTTAATTTATCCTAAAATTCTCATAGCGGCATTGTGGCCAGGTATTCCGCTCACCGCGCCACCTCTTTTTGCACCTGAACCACAAATATATACATTTTCATACGCCGTCTCAACTCCCCACGTGCCAGATTCATCATCCGATTCAGCAAATGGCCAGGTTAAATCGCCATGGAAAATGTTCCCTTTCGGAAGACCCAGATCCTTCTCTAAATCGAGGGGCGATTTGACATCCAGACACAAAATCCCATTGGCATCCTTTGCAATGCAATCGAATATATCTTCCTCAATGAAGTGATTGATCGAGCGCAGATAATTCTTTGTGATTTCATCTTTCACGGCCTCATTGTCTTTTAAAAACCAATGATAGGGAACGTCAAGGCCAAATAACGTCAGGGTATGGTATCCCTTTTGCACCAGATTCTTTGACAAGATCG
>CAZPIM010000086.1:0-11398 GCA_964586385.1 uncultured Anaerolineaceae bacterium | reverse complement strand
CCCCATTGATAATCCCTGAATGTTTGGTATAAATAATGGTGGTTATTTGACCAAATTGAATAAATTTCAGTATACCAAAAAAACTTCATTATCCAAAAACATCCCTAAATAAACCCTTTAACCCCAGGTGAAAAATGAAACCAAAGCTCGTTGTATTCGATTCTGTTTTTGGCAACACCGAAAAAATTGCCAGGTCAATTGCAGGTGCCTTAGCGCCACAAACTGATGTGGAAGTAATGTCTGTCGGTCAGGTGAAAACCCTTGCGCTCACTAATTTAAAACTTTTGATTGTTGGTTCTCCGACACGCAGTTTTCGACCAACGCCGGATATGACTACCTGGTTGCAAAGTCTGCCAGTTAACAGTCTCGCAGGCGTTAAAGTCGCAGCTTTTGATACACGAATCCCCGAGAAAACGTTTAAAAAGAATTTGTTTTTGCGTTTATTCTCAAAAATGGTGGCGTATGCCGCTGATCCGATTGCGAAAGACCTTGTTACTAAAGGTGGCAGCCTGGGTGGATCGCCAACAGGATTTTATGTAGCAGAAAGCGAAGGCCCCTTAGTAGAAGGCGAATTGGATCGGGCTGCAAACTGGGCGAAAAATCTGGATTTTTAAAGAAAATTTCCACATAAAAAATCCCTGATTGTCAATCTGAAATTTGTGGGTTAAAGCAGCCTTTCTTCCTTATAAAAGAACCTTTTCAGGCAATTTTTTTACATATAAATTATCTGAGAACGGAAAGTAATATTTCCCCCATAAAGATAATTGATTCAATTTCATCAGGCTTTTCCAACTGCATATCTTTTATTTCGATGGTTGTTTCATTTTTTAAGACTTTTACCATTGGCAATACTTTACCCGGCCATTGCATCAATGCTCGTTGCAAAGGCGGTGAAAGCAATTCCATCGTTAACTTTTCATTATTCGAAAGCACCAGATATTGATCGCTTAATTTTGAAGAAGTGATTGAAATTTCGCGAACTTCGCTCGCTTGCTCCTCAAGAAACGATGTTACTGCAGTTCGAATCAGTGTTTGATTTAATGCGGCTGAAAGATTTGTTTTTGGGCGGGGACCAATGATCAGAATGAAACCTGATTCGGCCGGACTATTTTTCCCTGACCAACGGGTGGTGTGAGCTATATTTGATGTTTTTTCATCAGAAGCTGCGCTAACTGACCGTGCTACTGACTCAAGTCTCCATTGATTTGTTTCTAAATGATAACCCCAGGAAAGGGGTTCACGTATCGATATATACTTCCAACCTTTCAATTCTGCGAGTTGTTTAATTCTCTCAGTTTTTTTATTTTTGGAATACTTTGTTATGGCGAATATCGCAATGATGACAATGATCGTACCAATAATTACATAAAGACTGGTGGTTAAATCTTCCATTTTTCCTGTAGATTCAATAAATGAGACTGGATATCGTGATTCAATTAATCATACAACAGGAAAATAAATTTATGCCTTGGTAGCTTTAGCTTTCAATTATGATAAGCAATTTTGATTTTGAATGAAGTAAAATTTTATCAACGGCAAATTAGTAATTTTTAAATTTTTACGTCTTTTTTACCGAACGGGTAATAGCGTTTTTTTATAATAAAAACCGTAAATCAAACTTTCACATCACAAAGGAATTATTGGTAGATGATAGAAAAAAGCGGTCTTCATGTTCCAAATCGAATTGCCCGGTATATGATCTCTACGTTACATGACCTGATGGGCGAAAATGGTCTGAATGCAGTTTTGCGGCACGGCGGATTACCTGATTATCAAACCATCCTTCCACCGGATAATATGTTAAATGTCTTTGATTTTGCATATTATTCAGCGATTTGTTCCGCAGTCGCAGAGACATACGGGCCAAGAGGGGCGAAAGTATTTTTAATTCGTGCCGGAAGAGCTGGATTCTTGAATGGTATTCAATCATTTATTGATAATTATGGTGCCAGCCTGGAAGCTACTGGAAAATTAGTGCCGCTTTCTATTAAATTACCGTTATTTTTGCGTTGGATTGCCAAGAATTATACAGAGACAAGTGACCGGATCGTAAAAGTGAAGGATATGGGCGACCATTATCTGTATATTAACCACAGGTGTCCGGTTTGTTGGGGAAGAAAGAGCGTCTCACCGGATTGTCACATCACGCTCGGTTTTCTTCAGGAAGCCACCAGTTTTATTTCCATGGGAGCCAGTTTCCAAATTCGGCAGGTGAGTGCGATTGCTTGCGGTAATGCGAGCTGTGATTTTATTATTCCCAAACATCCAATTCCCGTTTCTTAACCGGATTAGCAGTAATTAAAATAATTAAGCCGAATTGGTTTCCTGCTTGATGTTAAGCAGGACTAATTAGATATTTATCTAGTATAATAAAGATTAACTATGTCTGGACAATTTCGGTTCAGATGATTGTGATTGTCAAATTCATTAAATAAACGCCGATTGTAAAAGTGAATTTGTGAATTAATTTAAGATATCTTTTCTAATTCCTTGCTTGTTCTCGATACGAAAGTTTTTCAGGAAGATTTTTCATTTATAGCCACCAAAGATTTCTTTTTTCGACAAGATTTTTCAAATTATCTTAAGTAATTACACGCCAGGTTAATTTGTGAATGATACTCAGTTAGAAGAAAAAGAAGGCGATCGAATCAAAACAAAAAAAGGTTATTTCTCTCCATTTACAGAATGGATAGATCGCCGTGGTTTGCGTTTTAAGCTCATGTTTTTTGTGGGTATTCTTACCTTTTTTGTCATGGTCGTGCTAAGTATATTTTTATATAATCTGCAACGCCAGCAATTAGTGGAGAATGCCCAATCTGGAACAACAATGATCAGCACTCTTCTGGAAGCCAACCTGCAGCATGCTATGTTGACATATGATATTGAAATGATTGATGATATCCTGGTTCAATCTCTGGAAAATACACGTGTAAAATCGATCGATATTCTAAATGGTGATGGGGTAAAAAAATATAGCACTGATCCAAACCAGGTGGGAAAACAAATAAGTATTCAGGACGAAAAATGTCAGAATTGCCATGCTGTAAACGATCCTTCGGAAAATAAAACCGTTGTGATGAACCCGGAAAAAAGTGGCGAATTCCCTGTTTTATTGAATGTCAATTTGGTTCACAATCAACCGGCTTGTTATGAATGTCATGACTCGAATGACAAAGTATTGGGACTCATCATGATGGAAATGTCCCTCACTGGGGTTTATGATCATTTTTCAGAAAACTTTTGGCAAGTTGCATTGATGGTCTTTCTCGCAACCCTCTCCATCATTTTGTTAATCATGCCTGTACTGGAACATCGAGTCATACATCCGGTACACCAACTTGAAAAAGGTATTGAAGGAATAAGCAAAGGAAACCTGGATTACGCAATCATGGTGGATCATCATGATGAAATTGGTGGCTTAGCACGATCGTTTGATAAAATGCGGGAACAATTAAAAAATTCCAATCTGCAAAGAGATCAACGCGAGAATGAGCTGGATATTTTATACCAGGTTGGGGTGTCCGCAACGCAACTGCATGAAATTAATAAAATAATGGAATTTACACTCGATACGGTTGTTAACAAATTTGGCATGGCCGATAGCATGATTTTTTTGTGGAATGATGAGGAAAAACGGTATACCGTAAATGCATCCCATGGTATTACCCCGGAACAAATCGCCGAAATAGATCGGCGCAGGGCTGCAGGATTTGATTTTATTCAACAGGTCGCTGAGACCGGTGTTGAATTATTCATTCCAAATGTTGCTTTGGATGATCGTATAAATCTAATCTGGGAGGAAAAGGACCGTTCTTACATCAGCTTCCCATTGATGACCCGTGGCAGGGTTTTGGGCGTGATGGAATCCATTTCCCGAAATGGGCATTTTCTTAATACCCATGAAGTTGAATTCCTCAAAGCCATTGGCCGCCAAATTGGTTCATCAATTGACTCTGCCATGCTGATTGCCGATTCAAGCCAAAACGAAAAAGAAGCGCAATCACTTTATACTTTAGGAACATCCATTTCATCTTCCTTGGCGATACGCGAGGTCTTGGAAAAAGTCGCATTGGCAGCACTGGAATTGGTTAAAGCAGATACGGGATTGGTGGCTTTATTAGAAGAAAATCAACCATTCGTTGAGGTTCGAGCCGCTGTGGGAGAAAATGCAACGGTATATAAAGGAAAAAGAAACCCGGTTGCAAAAGGAACCCAGGGTTATCAACTTGTGTTAGGCAAGCCAATTTTTTCTCATGAACTTGAAATCCCGAATTCAAAAGAAGAAGACTTAAAAAACCCAAATATTCCACTTTCTCAATCGTTTATGACTGTACCAATGATCATGGGTGAGAAATTTATTGGGTGTATTGAATTAATTCGTTATCAGCAGAAGAATTTCACCAAAAAAGAAGCAAAGCTGATAGAACGATTGGCAAATCATGTTGTGGTTGTGATCGAAAATGCCATGCTGTATCGTCAGCTACGTTATGTTTCAGCACTGGAAGAACAGGGGCGTTTAGCACGCGAGTTGCATGATCAAATGGCACAATCGCTTGGCTATTTAAATATTAAAACATCGATGACAGATGATCTGGTGGTGAACGGAAAATATGAAGAAGCGCACCAGGGATTAATGGAAATGAAAAATGTCACCAAAAATATTTACCTTGATGTAAGGGAAGGTATTTTTAATCTGCGCACTTCTGCTTCAACAATGGCGGGGTTTCTTCCGGCTTTGCGGTCTTATTTGGTAGAATACCGTGATAGATACGGATTGGACGTTCGCCTGGATGCGGATTTGGATAATGAAACTGAGCTTTCGCCAGAAACCTCTAATCAATTAATGCGCATCATTCAGGAAGCATTGACCAATGTTCGAAAACATGCGCAGGCAACCCGGGTATATGTTCGCTGTCATTTTAATCAGGATACAATTTCTATCTTAATTGATGACAATGGAACAGGGTTTGACCCGGATCAAAAAATGGGTGAACAGCATTATGGCTTGCAGATTATGAAAGAACGGGCTGCGAGTGTTGGCGGAAGCGTCGAATATCAGTCGCAACCGGGAACCGGAACCTGCGTTATAATCGAAGCACCTTTTCTAACGGCAGAGTAGGAGAACTTTCCATGATGCGAATTGTCCTGGCAGATGACCATGTCTTATTTCGAAAAGGTGTTGCGGCGTTACTGGCAACCCGAAAAGACTTGCAAGTAGTGGCAGAGGCGAATGATGGGCTGGAAGCAATAGCTGCAGCCCGTGAATTTCTGCCAGACCTGATCCTGATGGATATCAATATGCCCAAATGTGATGGTTTGGAAGCCACAAGACGCATTAAAAAAGAAATGCCGCATATTAAAATTGTCATGTTAACTGCTTCGGTGGAAGATCAGAATCTTTTCGATGCAATTAAAATTGGCGCTCAGGGATATCTCCTGAAAGACTTAGAACCTTATCAATTGTTCGATTTATTGGAAAGCATTTCGAGAGGGGAATCTCCTCTTTCCGGTGCGATAGCAACGAAAATCTTAATGGAATTTAATCGCCCTTCACAAACTCTGAATGAAGAGAATGATTTTGTCGAAGAGTTGACTCAGCGGGAAGTTGAGATATTACAAGCAATTACAGAAGGTCTAACCAACAAGGAAATCGCTTCTAAATTTTCAATTGCAGAAAATACAGTGAAAATTCATTTGAGAAACATTCTGGAAAAATTACATCTTAAAAACCGAATACAAGCTGCAGTCTACGCTGTTCGTCAGGGAATGGCAAATACTGACGAGAAATAATATAGCCCATATGGGCTATATAAAAACACAAATTATTAGCTAAAAGAGCTATAAAAAAAGCCTTTTTCGCCTTAAAAGATCACTCGTTTCAGTGTAGTGAAAGCATTGGAAATCACCTATGATATTAACGGGAGTTTTCTACTCTCGTTTTTAATCATTGACTTTTCTCAGCTTGAATCATAAGTTGCCAGCGTTTATCCACCCATCTCAGCATTTTTGGATGTATACGCGAGAAAGGAGCCAGATTTCCGATATACCGTTGTCTTGAATTCACTGTAATCAAATTGATGATCATAAATTCCAGGCAAAGACCTGGAGGAGGGTTAAAATGGCAAGAGTTGAAAGAAGAGATAAAGAACCAACCAAACAACCAGATCCAAAGAAAGAACCGAGTGTAGAAGGCGGCAAGTTTAGTCGTCGTGAGTTTATTGTTGGCTCCGGAGCTGGCGTAGCTGGCCTGGTCATCGGTGGCGTTGTTGGAAATCAATTTATCGGTAAGAAAGCAGCTGTAGTGGAACCCACTACTGCAGCACCTGTGACTACCGATGGAACCACACCAGCCGCTGTTGAATACAAAGCCGGGTACCAGTTATACTATGATCCATATGCCTGCACCGGTTGTAATATGTGCGCAACCGCTTGTGCAGAACATTGGGCTGCATTCTATTATCCGGAAGAGACCAAAGATGTACTCAATCTGGAATTTGCACGAATTCGACCCATGCGCTTCCAGTATGTGGACGTCGTCAATGTCTGTTCCGCCTGTAAGTTAGTTCCCTGGGCGGAAGGAACCGATAAATATCCCTGTGAATTTGTATGTCCTGAAGAAGCCATCCAGGTTATTCCCGAAGGGGAAGGCGTGGCTGGTTATTATGGCATGGGCTACAAATGGGTGGACCGTGAAAAATGTTTGGGCGCAGACAAATGCTGGCGCTGTGCTGAAATTTGCGAAGAGCAATTTGGCAGTGCCGTCTCATTTGATCCGATCGAAAAGAAAGCCCAAATCTGCAGTCGCTGTGGTGGCGATCCCCAATGCGTAAAAGCATGTCCTGAACCCGGTGCATTAACATTTGGACCGTCGATTATCAACGGACGTTATTATGCATACAAACCAACAGATGCTGCAAATCTTTTATTCCGCAAGATGTATAACAGTAGGAGGAAACTATAATGGCCGACTTAAAAGGAATGACTGGAAAGATTGCGCGGGTCGACCTGACAAGTGGTACCGTAACTGTCATCGAACCGGAAGAGGAATTGTACAAGAAGTTTTTGGGTGGGTCAGCTTTAGGTGCCTATTACCTGATTAAAGAAGGAATGGCAGATCCTGCGATTGACCCCTTAAGCCCCGAAAATCTTTTCCAAATCTTCATTGGACCCATGACTGGTGCTGGCCCGAATGCGCGCTCAACCGTTTCGTGCAAAGGTGCCTATAACACTTACTGCGCTTCCATGGCTGGTGGAAAAGCTGCTGCTGAATTAAAGATGGCCGGCTGGGATGGTATTCAGGTGGTTGGTAAAGCGGCCAAACCGGTATACCTGGCAGTTCTGGATGATGTCATTGAAATCCGAGATGCCTCCCATGTTTGGGGTAAAGGCGTTGAAGAAGCCGAACTGATCCTCAAATCCGAGGTTACTGCTGAACTCGAAACACGTGAATCCTTGCTGGTGGATGCTGAATTGACCCCCGAATGGGCAGCCCTGCACCCGATTTCCCAAAAAGGTTTTGGTGCCAAGCGTTTGGCCGAAGTCTGGTTGATTGGACCTGGTGGAGAAAATCAGGTTTGGTATTCCGCAGTCATGACCGAAGGCGCTCGCGCGCACGGACGTCATGGCGGTGGCGCAGTGATGGGTTCCAAGAACTTGAAAGCCATCGTCGTCCGCGGCACCAAGGGTCATAAACTGGCCGACAAGAAAAAATTCCTGGAATTAGTCCTTACCATTCAGAAATCCGAACGTGGTGACTTCTTCTGGCGAAAATACGGTACTGCCGGTATTGGCTCCAATACGGCAAACAACGAAGATTCCTTCCCAGTCCGTAACTGGCAATGGAATGCCTGGTCTGACCCGGTAGCTGTTCGTGCAACCGATGGCCCATTCATGGATATCGCCACCTTTGTACGTAAGATGTCCTGCCCGGGTTGTGCTATGCACTGTTTGTACCCCGTTGAAATCACCAGTGATGATGACATGATGAACGGCGTTATTTCAGACATGCCAGACTGGGAAGCCATGGGTATGGTCGGTGGTAACCTGGGTTACTTTGAAGAAGAAGGCAAAGACCCAAGTCAACCATACAGAGGCAGCGTATTGGATCAGGTCGAGAATTTGGCCAAATTGCAATATACAACCATGATTCATGATGATAATGGTTTGGACTTCATCGAAGGCGGCGCAAACTTAGCCCTCGTGATGGAACTTGTCCAACGTGGATTCATCACCAAAGAAGACCTGGATGGCATTGACCTGAAGTGGGGCGATGTCCACGCAGTAGACGAACTGGTCAAAAAGATCTGCGCCCGTGATGGTGTCGGTGATAAACTTGCCCAGGGAACCTACGAGACTGCCAAGTATTTTGCAGAACTCAAAGGCAAACCGGAAATTATGGGCTTCCACGTTACAACCCACCGTTATGGTCAACCTGCCCATGATGTCCGTGGTTTGGATAAAGATGCTCTGGAATATGTAACCGTCAACAATGCTTCTAATCACACCGGTGGTGGTACTGCTGGCTTCAATAAAAAAGACTATGCTGCAGCCATTGCTGGCCAGAATGCCAACTGTGTCAACAACTCCACTGTTTGTTGCCAATTCCCTGGTGGTCACTGGGCAGCCAGCCGATTGGACTTAATGATCGCTGCAACAGGTTGGACGGATTACACAGCCGAAGATTTGGACAAAGTTGGCGCTCGTGAGTATGCATTATCCAGACTTTTGGATGTTCATACCCAGGGTTTAACCGATCCAAAAGAACAATGGGACAAATTGGTACCAGAACGCTGGTTCCGAGATGCATTACCGAATGGCTCCGACAAGGGTGGATTAGCCTATGATGGTAACCGGGATGAATTATTCAATGTAGCTCTTCCGGCTTACTGGGCAGCCCGCGGCTGGACCGAGGACAAAGGTATTCCCACAGAAGAAACACTCAAAGCACTTGGAATCGATGATATTGCTCTTGACATCGCAAAAGCTCATCTCTAAGCCTGAAAGCGTTTTAACTGACTGAATTGAGGCCCCAACTGGGTGGTAATCATCGAGTTGGGGCTTCTCACTAAAATTATTCGTAGCATTTATTAATTGGTTTTGAGCGAGTTTTAAATATGTATGAAAAAATATTTGAACGCAACTATGGTGTTTTTTCGGAAGAAGAACAAACACGCATACGCAAGTCAAAAATAGTTATCGTCGGCAGTGGCGGTATCGGTGGATTAGTTGCGGTCATTTTAGCCCGGAGTGGCGTTGAAAACTTCGTGCTCTATGATTTTGATGAATATTCAATATCCAATTTGAATCGTCAGATTGGCTGTTTTCTGGAAACAATCGGCAGAAAGAAAGCCGAAGTGATTAAAGACCAAATTTTGGCCATCAATCCGCAAGCCAATGTGATTGCACATACCAGAGCTGTGGGGATCGAAGAAATGGATCAGGTCATCCTGGAAGGCGATGTCTTTTTACCGGCAGCGGATGAATGGCCGTTAAGTATCGCTATGTTAAATCGTGCCAAGGAATTGGGGAAACCAGCCATCATGGCTTACCCGGCCGGGGCACTGGCACGGGTATGTGTTTTCCTGCCGGAAAGTCCCTATGCCGGCGAGTGTCTGGTGCAGCCTTATAAAGCCAATTATGAACAATTAAAGAAATTTATGACCAACCCGCAGAACCGGCAGATTTTATATTATTACCGCACATCCGGATCCTGGACACAGGATTGGTTTGATGATTTTGTGGTCGGGAAAAAACCACATCCTCAAATTTGCCCTTCCGTTTGGGTGACCGGATCTTTAGCGGCTTTGGAAATTATCAAAATAGTATCCAAAAAATGGAAACCGGTGGCTGCGCCCAGATATTGGGAAGTAACAGCCGAAAGTGGAAAAATTCGGAAATTCGGCATTGGAAGGCGCTTAATGTCGCGCTTGATCAGCCGTCCTGCGGGTTTAAAAATCATTCCATTTTTAATTAAAAACCCGAATCTGGTGAAATTGTTTACCAAGGTGATTAAATGAAAAATGATTTCAAAGAAAAGCATGAAAAAGGAATAAAATTTGGTTTGAATTTACCCGGGTTATTAGCAGCCATTTTGGGGGCGATCGGCATGCTCTTCCCCTGGTGGCATTTTGGAATCGAAATTGCGAATGACGGTCCGTCTGAAATTTACCCATATTTAATCGATGGGGCAGCAGCAAGCATGGTTGGATACAAACGCAGCCCGACCATGGTGATTTTATCCGTTCTCATTGTCATATGCATCCTGTTGATGCTGATCAGCAGTTTGATCAAGTCCAGGGTAACGATTGGGTTGATGGCAGGCTCTGGCATCCTGCTTCTTTTGGCATGTTGGCGTTTTTATGAGCGCATGAAAACAGTATCCGAAGGTTACCATATGCCGGTGTTGGGAAGGGGTACTGCTGATTATGGTGGTTTGGCGGTTTATGTTGTCCATAACTGGTTCCAACCGGGTTTTTACCTGGCAGTGACTGCGGGTATTTTAGCTATTTTAGGCGCAATATTTTACAAAAAAATTTGGATTGGTCGTAAATAAGCTGTAAAGCATGCAATTGTTTTGCAGTTTAAATTATAAAAAATGGAGGAAGAAATGAAAAAAACAACATTATTGCTCATTTTGGTCGTAATTGTATTCAGTCTTTTTGCTTTTGGATGTGGTGGCGCGAAGGCGACACCGGATCTAAGTGCCGGGAAAGCAGTTGTCGAATCCAAATGCACAACCTGCCACGCAATCGGTGTGATTGAAGTTGCCAAATATGATAAAGCAGGCTGGACGGACACCGTAACTCGAATGGTTGCCAAAGGCGCTGCCTTAACCGCGGACGATCAAACAAAGGCTGTTGAATATCTGGCAGCAACTTACAAATAATTTCGAAGTTACCCCCAAAAAAAGTGGCATACAAATGAAAAATTACCTGGAAAAACTAAAAAGCCAACTAACGAATGCTGACCTTAGTCGCAGGGATTTTTTACACCTATCCGCGCTGTTAAGTGTTGGTTTGGGCACCAGTGCCTGTGCACCTGATTCGAATGTCATCAAGAGTATCTCAAATTTTATCGGGATCGCGAAAGTGATGTCCGGAGACACCGCCACAGCCTGGAAAGACGATAGTTTTCAATATGACAGTTATATGCATGAGCCTCCGGAAGATAAACGGGTCTGGAAGACCGCTTATCCGGATGGTTCTCCAATCACTGAATCCACGCCGAGTGCGTTTAACTATAATTCCTACACCTGGATGTGTGAATCCTGTAAGAAGCACTTTTTTTCCAAAACGGATTTGCTGAATCATGTGCTCAAAGAACACGCCAAACGTATGCCAGAGATAAAACGAATTGAAAAACCGGTCTACAGCGACTATGTTGTTGGACCGGTTCCCCG
>CAZPIM010000085.1:5452-11578 GCA_964586385.1 uncultured Anaerolineaceae bacterium | reverse complement strand
TTTGGAATTCTTTCTTCTCCAGGTCAAGAGAAAAAATCCGAGCTTCCGGGTTCTAAACCACGACGAATCTTTTGTTCCACAGAACCCCTGATCACCCGAATACCCTCAGCCGGGCACAGATGTCTCGGCTATGATTTTGTAAACAAGACCAGATTATAAATATCAACTGGATACACTGTTGTATTTACGGATTCCTTTTTGAAACAGCCAGGAAGCAGCACAAAACATCAGGATTGCGACTAAAACAGCAATCACGACAGTGTTCAATGCAGCGGTTCCGTTTAAAGCCATGGCTGGAATGGTGGTGATTAGACCGACCGGAATGATCCAGGTCAGTAGAATTCTCAACGCAGGCGGATAAATATTCACAGGATATCGTGCCAATTGAAAAAGTGCATCAAATACCCACGTAAACAGAAATCCGGGACTCCAGAACACAAGCGAGCTAAAAGCCAGCAAAAGTGCATATAAAGTGAGCACAGAAGCCATTAAAGTAATTCCAAAAAGCAGCCAATCCCAGAATGGAACCGGAGAAGCGCTGCGTGTGACTGCAAACGCGATGACCAGCATCCCTAAGAATAAATCCAGGAGCGCATTCATCCGCCAAATGCGAAAAGTGACAAAGAACTGTGTATTGATCGGTCGTAAAAGCGTAAAATCGAAATTGCCGCTCCAAACTTCCTGCCCCAATCCCACCAAAGCTTCCAAACTGGGACCAATAAACAAACCACGCAGAGCGCTCACAATTAGGTAGACTCCCACCAATCCCAGCGTTGCACTCAAATCCCATCCATTCAACTCAGTAATTTGTTGAAACAGAATAAAAATGGCCGTGATTGAAACAACCAGATTAAGTAGTGAATTAAGTAAATCAATCCAAAAATTTTCTCTGTAAGCAATATTCTGTAAAACGGAAACCCGTATAAAACTTTTAATCAAAGTAAACGAAGTTAATGGAAACATTTATCCTCCAATGGCACTGTATCTTCGTAAACCGTTTTTCCATAACCAGGAACAGAGTATCAGGGCAATGATTAACCAGATGCTCTGGATGAGTAACCCCAGACCAATTTCCACCAAAGTAAGCTGATTGGTAAAAATCTCAACCGGGAAGCCTACCATATAACGAAATGGCAGAAATGTGGCGATGTCCTGCAAGAAACCGGGTAAAAGGCTGACTGGTGCGATCATCCCGGAAAAAATAAACACCAAAGAATCCTGTAATGCCAGTAAAGCATCCGCCCTGGTAAACCAAAAAGCCAGTAGTGCCAGCCAGTAACCCCACACAAATCGTAGTCCCCAGGCCAGGATCAGGGATAGGAGAAAAAAGGATAATTGTAGGAAAGAAAGGTCAATTTTTGGTCTGAGAACCAATCCCAAAAGGATTGTCAGAGGAACGGTAAAAACCAGATAGACAAATTTCCCGGCAAATTCGCTGGAAAGCACCTGGTAAACAGGTGAGATGGGCCGAAGCAACCAGTTGTTGAGTAAGCCTTCACGAATGACATCACCCAGGGTCCAGTTTGCCTGGGAGTAGGTAATCTGATTTACCAGAATGAGAACCAGATAATAAGCAACAAATTCACTGCGCTGGATGCCTTGAATACCGTCCTGTCCGGAAGCAGCCAACCAAACAAACATTGCCACCAAAGGTGGAACCATCCAGCCAAATGCCAGCACAAAAAAGAAAGACCGGTATTGCAGCCAGGACAACCAGGTGCTTTTGATTAACGCAAATCCACCCCGGTGGTTCATACCACACCCTCCTGATAGATACGGTCTATGACCGCTTCCAGGGGTGGGTTTTCGACTACCAGATCAACCACGATATAGTGGTTTAGCAACATGGCCGTGCAAGCCGGTGCCTGTGTTTTTTCAACGCGTAAAGTAAAGTTCTGGTCATTTTGTTCCAATATTTCTGCCCCAAATGACGACCAATCTTTTGAATCTAAATCCGATAGTGGTTCATTGACGGTAACCCGGATCAATTTGGAGTTGGAAAGCTGCTCCGAAAGTTTATTTAATGCCCCATCATAAATTAATTCTCCGTGATGGATCAATAAAACACGTGAGCAAAGCCGTTCAATATCCGCCATATAATGACTGGTCAGCATAATCGTTGCCTGATAGCGCTGGTTATACTGGATGATAAAATTTCGCAAGCGATTTTGAATGGTGATATCCAACCCGAGTGTCGGTTCATCCAAAAAAAGAACCTGCGGTCTGTGTAAAAGACTTGCCACCAATTCGCATTTCATCCTTTCACCCAAAGAAAGGTTACGAACCGGTTTTTTAAGAATATCTTCCATTTCCAGCATCAAAGACAATTCTTCGATGCGTTGCTTTACTTCATTCTTCTCGATCTGGTAAATTTCACCTAGAACATGGAAGGTGTCCAGTGCGGGAATATCCCACAGCATTTGACTTTTATTACCTAATACCATGCTAATTACTCTTAAAAACGCATGCTCACGTTTTCCGGGGTTGTATCCGGCCACCATAATCGTACCGCCGGTGGGTTGCAATAATCCCGTAAGGACCTTCAATGTCGTTGTTTTCCCGGCACCATTCGGACCAATTAGTGCCACGATTTCCCCGGCTTTAATTTCAAAACTTACGTTATGGACAGCCACCACATCCTGAAATTTTGCTGAAACAAATTGATTTAACGCTGCTTTAATACCCGGGTCACGTTGGGGAACACGATACGTTTTAGTTAAATTCTGAACAACAATGATTTTTTTATCCATACCCTATGATCCATTTTAAGAAATTGTCTTTCTATTCCATCATATAACATTGGTGTAATAATGGAGGGTTGTAAACTTATTCCTTGCAATATGTTCTATAATCAATAGGAAGTAAATATCAGAATGCAACTTATCCTGAAGGATTTGCTGGAGGTTATGATGGAATCACTTACAGAGGACCAGAAAATTCATCGACAGATTGCTGTCAAATTATTCAATCGGGTTTGGGAACTGATGGATAAACCTGAACGAAGCCATGAAGAAGTGGATGAAATGATCCATAGTGCCCATGCTTCCCGCTATCATTGGGGAGAGATTGGAACTCCCCTGGAATTTGCGCGTGGTGAATGGCAAATCTCAAGAGTTTATAGCGTTCTGAAACGCGCTGAACCCGCATTATTTCATGCAAATCGCACCCTGCAACTGTGTTTGGCATATCAGATTGGGGATTTTGATCTGGCTTTTGCTTATGAAGCGATTGCAAGGGCGTTATTAACAGCAAACGAGATCGAGGATTGTAAAAGAAATCTCGATCTCGCCTATCTGGCTTCTAAATCTATAAAGGAAGAAGAAGATCAGAAAATTTTACTGGAAGACCTGGAAAATATCCGCTCTCAAATTACTTGAAAATCAAAGGTAATATCGAAGTAAAACCTTCGCCATACCAGACAGAATACTGCGTATTATTTCCTGCCAGGCGATTGTCCAGCGGTGTAATTTTCATATAACCCGTTTGTGTTTGAGAGGGCGTATATTTGAAGGCAACAGATTGACCAAACCCGGGAGCAACCATCTCTTTTAATAATGTGGTCTGGTTGCTGGCATAAAGCTGCACTTTCATCCCGGCTTCACCGCCTTTACTGGATACCATATAAAGATACTCTTTTCCGGCAAGTAGGTTGATTTTTACCCAATCCACATCGTTTACAGGGCAGAAATTGTGGTTTTGAAGCACATTGACTGCCAGGGTGCCTGCCCCGGATGTTGAGTTATCACTGGTTTCCAGGCCGTCTCCGCTACAGGCAGCAATGGATGTGCTTGTTTCGGCAGAGGTTGGATACGATTCAAGATTATTACTTAAATCTCTGGCTCGTAACCGAAATCCATAATTTTTCCCTAAATCTCCAAAGAAATTCGCTGTGGTTTGCGAAGCTGGAATTCCGGTCAAATAATCTGTCCATGAGCCCCCATTGACCTGGTATTGCAAATCATAGCTTCCCAACACACCATCCGGGTCGCTACCAGTCCAGCTAAGTCTGATCAGGGTGGAAGTACTTGTGCCTGGAACTGGATTCAATTGACTGACAGGCTTACCCGTGTCAAACCCAGAGATCATGCGCCAACTTCCATCTTGATTGTTATTAAGGTCAAAAGCCTGGATAAATAAGAATCCATTGGTTACCGGGCTATAACTGGCCGGATTGAAATTTGCAGACCAGCCATCCAAACCATTGGTATCAGACCCTAACAACACCCATAGGCCATTGAGAATGTCTGAATTTCGCCAGTAGAAATCCACCCGTTGTACACCGGACCCGGTATCCGAAGCAGCAGCCTGGACCGGAAATGTGGTGGATGGAATTAAAGTGCTGTTGGGTGTTATGAAATCTACCGTCGGTGATAATAGATCTTCGGCAGAGGCTTTCAACGTGTAAAAATAGCTTGAACTGCCAGCCTTGGGATGATCCCAGGCTTTGATCATGGCATAATACGTTCCGGTCTGAGTTGGTGAGAAATAAATTCTGGAATCCCGTTCAACACTGTATATTACATCATCATTTTCCAAGATTAAATTACCCAGACTATCGTATAGGAAGAGATAAGAATCCAATGAGGATCCGATTACTTTTGCGTCTACATCCAAAGTGATTTGTTGACCTGCACTTAAATTGATTTTATAAAAATCCAGATCTCCGCCGGGGCAGATAAAGGCAGAAACCTGATTATTTACGGCTAAAGTACCAGCCTGTGCAATTGAATTATTTGGTTCCATATCTGTACAGCTCACAGGAGCGGTGTTGTTTATAGTGACGTTATCAACCGCCCAACCCAAGTAACCGCCATTGTAATAGCGATCAACGATATCCATGTGAAAACGAATTCGGATTGTCTTACCGGCGTAAGCAGAAAGATTGATTGCCTGGCTGGTGAGCCATGTTTTTTCAGGATCCATCGAGAGTTGAACTAAATTCTCAAATGGAGCGCCATCAACTGAGATTTGAACCCAGCGATGATCCCAGAAGGTGTAGAAGGATTCAGTCTGATAATAATAATCAAACCGCAAATAATAACCGGAAGATGGGATGTGAATAGGTTGTGAGGTGAGATCCCCTGCACCGATATTACCATCGCCCAAATCATTTGCCCCGTTACCCTCATAATTGTCGTTAAACATCCACACATTGGAGGTGCGCGTTCCCAGTGTCATACTTGCCCGATACCACATTGGAATACCTACCCAGTTCTGGGTTCCGGATTCAAAATCAAAGGTAACTGGTGCATTCACACTGGTATTATTGCTCAGCGATCCGGCACCAATATTAAAACTCATAAAGTTTTCACGTTCGCCGGCAGAATTTTTACCCCATACCCGTACAGTATAATTTCCGGCCGGCAAAGAACCAACTGACCAGCCATTTTGTCTGGTTTCCGTAAGTGTTTTATTAACCGGACCACTTAATTCAGCCCGAAAACTGACAGCTCCTAAAGAAACAAAATCGATCACATAGGATTCGCTGGAATTAAGAGGATTGCGAACATCATTAAAAATTGTACTGATTGTTGGTGTTACCGGCAAAGTGCTCCTGGTTTGAACTTTTAATCCTGAAACATAATTCGCTGTGACACGGTTATCCCTTAAGTTAGCATCACTGACTTCAAAAGCTTCATTTCGCCAATCCCTTGAGTCGTACAGGATGGCGCGGACATTACTTCCGACCATGACTGACTCAACCGTATTGTCTCCTAAAGCACCTAAATTCTCGGCATCCAGGTAATCACCAACGTTAAAAGTGGCGCAGGTGCCCTGATAATTCGCGTCTGTGTAAAGTGCAACCTGATCTGCTGTGGGAACACAAACCGGAGGTTGAATCTGGGAACAGGAAGCGTTATTGAGAATGGTTCGCAATCCGGTCATGCCGCCAACAATCAGATTTCCCTCATAATCATAAACTCGGGCTGCAATGTCCACCGGACCATTGGAGACTCCGGCATCGCAAAGGTTGATGTCCGCCAAAAAGGATGTGTTGGTTGTCGTCAGATCCGGGCTGATGACCTTCCAATCTTCACCACGTCCACGGGCTATGATTTGGACTTTTTGAATTCCAATATCATCTCGTGCCCATCCGCCGACTAAAACAGATTTTTCACTGATTTC
>CAZPIM010000085.1:1799-5352 GCA_964586385.1 uncultured Anaerolineaceae bacterium | reverse complement strand
GTCGCCACACGAAAAACAGTGCCGCCACGGGAAGCCAGTAGTGGGAACATGGTGCCGTCTGCAAAATCATAGGCATAACGGCAATTGGTTTCATTACAGGAGTTATAAATTAAGAAGTGACCGATGCTGCCGGAAAGCGTTTTGCTTAATCCGCCTGCCCAGGGCAATTTATACCCGCGATAGGGTGGCGTGACATCTTTACTTACGACATCCTCTGGAACCTGAAATCTTTGAATCAGATCTTCGGTTTGTAATTCCAATGGTAAATTACTGAAAACTTCCTGCCAATTTTCATCTGCCTGTTGGGTAATTTCCCAGGGGACACTGCCATCTTCCAGAGATTTTTGGCTGAAATCTGCTTTGGCGATTGCTAAACCCGGTTCGGCGGCAATCACTTCACCGGTATCGGGATCATGAAGGCCTAGCCATAACAGAGCGATTTGACCATCCGCAGAATATACCACATGATCGATAAAAGGATCATAAATGACAAATGCCAGTACTTCTCCCGTTTGCTTGGAACCCGAATTCACATTTTTTTCAAAAGCATCCAATAACGCCGGGTCAATCGCTTCCAGTTGGAGAACAGGCTGTGGGGTTTCTTCTGTAGGAGGTGGAGGCGCTGCTTGTACTGTCTGGTTTATGCCAAACAAAAGTACGCATACCAATAAAATTGTTATCAACCAGTACCATTTTCGCATAAGAATTTATCCCTTTCTGGTTAATGGCCAGAAACCAGCCATATTATTTGCTTAATCGTTAACAAAGAAATTAACGTTAACTTCAGTTGCAAGTTGTATGCCTGGTTAATTAACCGAAAGGTCGCTGATAAACAAATCCATTGCCAACGGAATGTCCATTTGGCTGGATTTTAAATTTTCATCGATTTTTAATAATTGGGGATAAATCATTTCCAGTTGTGATTTCGAAAAAAGTTGTGCCTGTTTTTCCAATTTTTTACCGACATATGGATGAACACGCAACTCCGTTGCAATTTTGTCACCATGAATGCCCATATCAATCAGCGTGCGGGTCATGATTAATAGCCGGAATTGGCGAACTACCATGCCAAACACCTCATCCGACTTTTCCTGTAAGATGGCATGCATCAGTTCCAAAGCCTTTTGTTTTTTGCCTTCTGCCAGGGCATCGACCATGTCAAAGATATTGGTTGGTGCGACATCGGCGACCAATTGGATCACATCGTCCAGTTCAATATCACGGGAAAAATTCAAATAGGTGAGGATTTTCGTGATTTCCTGCACAGCTAATTGTGGATTTGAACCTACCAGGTTTGCCAGTTCCATGGCAGCATTTGGTAAAATCTTTCCTTTTTGCCGGCGTGTTTCTTCGATAATCCAGTTTTGCATTTCATGTTGTTTCGGCAAAGAAAATTCCCGGGTGTATACCCTTCCGGATGGTTGTGAAAGAGCCCATTTACGCAGCCAATGCTCTTTTTTAAAATCTTTCCAATCGTTTTTCTCAAATTCTGTTTCAATCACCAAAACCAAACCGGTGCTTTCCGGCAATTTTTCTAAAAACGCAAGCAGGTTTTCATTATTTTTCGCGGATTTCACTAAATTTAAAGCAGGAGAGACGACCACTAAGCGTCTTTCGGAGAGAAATGGCATGGCAAAGGCAGCGCCACGCAATTGTTCCAGACGTGTATTCTGATCTAAACGTGTTAAATTAAGTTCAGCAGTTTGGGGATCACCCAGTTTTTCTACCATCGTTTGCACGGTTTTAGCCATACCATAGCCATCATCCCCATAAAATATATACAGACTTGGTTTTTTTTCGGATTGTGCAGAGTCAGTAAACATTGTAAATTGATTAATAACTGGTCAGTACGCGATGAGATGGTGGGTTGCGCTCCACGAATCGTTGCACTTCGGTTACATGCAAGCTGCCTAAATCCGGTTCTGTGGTGACCCATTCCTGCATCTTTGGCCCCAAAGGTTGTGCGATGATGGTGCCTAACGTGACCAGGGTGATCACTGTGGCCAGACGATCAAAGCGATCCTGCCAGGATTTCCGCATACCAAGCATCGCCAGCCAGGCGAATGTACCGCCGATTATTCCTGCTGTCGCAAAATTTGTGCCACAATTGGGGTGAACCGCCAACCTGGTTTCGCCATCCATTAATCGTTTTTTAGCTTCCAGAGCTGCCTCTATTAACTCTTCGGTATCTACCTCACCAAAGACCCAAAAGCCAAAAGTGCTGGATATTCCGGAGAGTCTGCCGGCTTTTTTTTGTTCATATAACACCTGTAATGTGGCATGCTCAAAGGCATGGTTACGTCGAACTTTTCCTGCTGGCCCCCAATTGAGTAACATTTTTCCAATTGACATTTTTCAATCCTTTACTGGTGAATGATTACGTTATACCAGAAAAAAGGATTCTGGTGTCAAGGAAAATCTCCATGACCGTTTCAGGAAAGCTGGATTGGCTGAAAAAACAACTTATGATTCTATCGGGAGGACAAGAATTTTTCTTGCGACACTATGTTCCAGCGCGAGTTCGGTTTCTTCGATTTGAATGATCATTTCAGGCCGGTTTGAAATCACGCGGACAATACGACCGTTCGTTAGTCCATAGGCATGCAGGTGCTTTTTAATGGAAGCATTCAAATTAATAAAATCAACAATTTTAACATCGACATTTTCTTTCATGTCCGCCAGGGTTAGAGCTGCGATTTTATTAATGATTTTTTGTGCCGATGGTTTCATGTTGTTTTCGCTCCGATTCGATTCTTCAACCAGGTTGCCCATTTGGATGCATACGGATTAATGGTTTCGGTTCCGCAATTCGGGCAACAAGTCACTTTGGGGTTGTTAACACCATCTTTTGCACATCCACTGTGTAATGGGCATCTGGCACAACTCCCACTGTTATCCGGCGTATATTTTAACCCACAAGCAGGGCAAATGACCATATTCTCGCTCATCCAAGCCAGCCTGTAAAGGTCAGAAATCGTTGCAGTAAACCGCCGATTAATAGCGCAAAGGGAAAAATGAAAATGATCATTGCTGTAGCTTGTTTCCAGCCACGCTCTTTGACCATCATGAACATGGATGCGATACACGGGATAAACAAGGTTATGGTGGTAATCGACACAACAACCTGAATTGGACTGAGCAGACCGTGTGATTCCATTACAAATAATCCGGTTGCAGCAAAATCACGGCGCATCAAGCCTAAAAGGAAAGCGGTTGCAGCCTCTGCAGGCAAGCCCAGCCATTGCACAACCAGCGGCTCCAGGGCACTGATCATGCCTGGCAGTAATTTTAATTGATCCAGAACAAACAAAAGGAGTGTTCCAATAATAAATAAGGGTAAGGCTTCTTTGACATACCATTCCAGACGGGCGACCGTTTTTATCAACACATTGGATAGAACGGGCATTCTTAAAGGAGGAAGTTCGACCACCAGAGGTTGCCTTTCACCGGGCATCAGCCTGGAGGAGATCCATCCGACCAGGAACATAACCATGAGAACGACACTTAACCAGATCAACGTGCCCGTGAAGGAAATGCCGGCTAATAATCCCAT
>CAZPIM010000085.1:0-1699 GCA_964586385.1 uncultured Anaerolineaceae bacterium | reverse complement strand
CCCATCGTCCATAAACCATACTCACCGAAGATTAATTCCCTTAAGAATGTCCAGGGGATTAAAGAGCCAACGTGGGATGTCAGCCAGGGGTTGATAATTCCGGAAAACAAATCTTCCTCAATTAATCCGACCAGGGTGCCTGCCCCAAAAACGCCTACAAACCAGTACATGGCATAGAGGACCAATGCCAGAATGGGGAGACCATAAAATGGATGGGTTGCCAACTTGCCGAGCTTGATGGCGAAAGATGTTTTTCGATTCTGAATGGCATGGCTTGTTTTATCTGCCAGTTGTTCAACGAATTTTTCTCTGGTGAAGTGAATGGCATCTTCAATCGGTTGCCCCAATTCAGATTCCAGGTCTGCACGCAACGTTTTTATTGCCTCGAGATCCTGGGTGGACATATGCTGAATCAGCCATTGCTCGCTAACCTGATCTGAACCTAACCACAAAAGTCCTAATGACCTGCGGGTAATCGGGCATTCCGGTAATAAATTCCCCAATTTCACCAGGGCAGATTCAATTGCAGACGGATAGGAAATGGCGTATGTGGGTTGCGGTATTTGTTTTAATGCTTCATGTAAATCCAGGATCCCCTGCCCCCGGGTGGCAATTGTGTTTACAACCGGGATGGAAAGGATCTCACTCAGTGCTGCAGAATCGACCACCAACCCGCGTGCCTGTGCTTCATCGACCATATTCAGCGCCAGAACCAGGGGGATACCCATTTCTGCTAATTGAACTGTTAAGTGCAAAGTACGGCGAATGTTTTTGGCATCACCGACCTGTACCACAGCATCCAGTTTTTCGTTTAATAAAACCTGTGCAGTGACTGCTTCATCATCACTGCGTGGCGGAAACGAAACGATGCCCGGTGTGTCTAATACCTGGACATCCTGTAAAGCCTTGATGGAGCCGTGCGATAACTCAACCGTCGTACCCGGGTAATTCGAAACCACCACGTAATGACCGGTTAGACGATGGAAAAGAACAGACTTTCCGACATTTGGGTTGCCAATCAATGCAATTTGGCTGGAATTATTTAAGGGGAGCGCATGAGCTGTGGCGTGGCATGATGTCATTTCAGAGGATGTACCTTTCAAACAATAAGAAGTCTATGAGCGGCAATCAGCGCATAACCCGTAAAACACAAGATTCGCAGAAAAAACAATTGCGCCGGTATTTTCCGAAAAAACCGACTTGATCTCTTCCATTTGGTTACTGGAAAATTCAATTATTTTTTTGCATTTCTGGCATTGGAAATGGTAATGGTCGACATGTGATTCAAGCAGCGTAGAATCAAACCTGTCCTGGCGCCTGTCTTCATCAAAACGACGTGGCGTAATCAGCGACTGGTCGGTTAGCCATTTTAACGTGCGATATACGGTAGAAAGGTTCAGGCTTGGGTCTTCCTGGCTTGCTTCCATAAAAATATCTTCTGCAGTCGGGTGGCCAGACATTGATTCAATCTTCTCAAGAATCAATTTTCTCTGGTTGGTCATGCGACCACCAGAGGATTTTAGAATGCTTTCTGCCTGTTCCAATAAAGAATTTAACATATGGTTTTCATTCGAATGATATTGCAAATCATTTGCAATAATGTTGGTTGGCTAATTCTATAGCTTTTGTAAAATACCACCTAGTGATATATGTCACAAAGATTTATGCAGTTTTTTACATACGATTCGATCCGATAGTT
>CAZPIM010000084.1:7590-11757 GCA_964586385.1 uncultured Anaerolineaceae bacterium | reverse complement strand
GAAAATCATATTCAATCTGTTTTAGATGAGACCGGCCGTATCAAACTCAAATTCCTTAACCCGCTCGGTGTCGGATTAAATTTATCCGGACGCTATTTGGGTGTAATCGAATCCCGATCCAACCTACTCAATGAAGATGTCGAAATGATCGATAATATTGATCGTCAGTTGGTTGTTTACAAAGAAGACATGATAAAAGATTTTGAATTTCGAATGGCAGACCTTGAAAATATCTTATACGGATTGCAACAACGGGGGCAGGTATTTTTCGATGAAAATTTACGTCTTGCCCGTGTGCCGGAATTGCTCAACAAAAAAAGGATTCAACAAGCATTTTCTGATCAGGTTATTCAGGATGTTTCCAAACAAATCGAGCAAAAAGTTGACGAGATGATCGATTGGCTTGTTGACCGCGATTTCCGCCAATGGAAAGCCGTCATGGATCATCTGACTACCAGAAAGATAACCCACAAAGATAAAATTATCGGAGACCCGATTAATGCCCAATTTAATTACAACAGGGAACATTTGATTGAAACGGTGGCCAGAGAAGCAAATAAAGTTGTCGAGCAATATGACCGGCAAGGAGAAGCACAGGCAATCGCAGAAGGTGCACAAAACGCAGTAGCCGCCTCGGCTGCAATCGAAGTGGGTGCCATCGGATTGGGAACATTAATCACTATTCTGGCTACAACCCTTTCCGCCGATGTGACCGGTATTTTGGTCGCCAGTGCTGTGGCAGTTTTGGGTCTTTTCATCATTCCTGCCCGTAGAAGAAAAGCAAACCAGGAAATGAAAGAAAAAATTGATCTTCTACGCGATCAACTCCAAACATCCTTGCGAACAAATTTTTTGAAAGAAATTGACCGCGGTCTGTCCAGAATAAACACTGCCATCGAGCCATATACCCGATTTGTCCGCTCGGAGCGAACAAATCTCGCCAAGAATAAAGAGGAAATTTCAGATCTGCAACGCAACATGCTGAATATAAAAAACATGATTGAAAAATGGTAATCAATTCTTTTCGAATAGAAATAATGAAGGTGGATTCTGGCAATTCCGTTTGTTTTGTTTTACAATCAAAAAGAACAATGGATGCCATTTTTTTAGTCACAAATCATAATTTTCGGAGGTGACAATGATCGTTACAACCAAGAAATTATTTGAAATTGCGTATGGAAAATATGCGATTGGTGCGTATAACATCAATAATGTCGAACAAATCATGGGCTTATTTCAGGGTAACATCGACAGTCAGGCACCATTTATCATTCAGATCAGCAAAGGTGCCCGGTCGTATACGGATACACGTATGCTGGAAGCCATGATAAGGGCTGCAGATGAAATCTTCCCGGAATCCGTTTTCGCTGTCCACCTGGACCATGGTGATGAAAAAACCTGTTATCACTGTATCGAAAGTGGATTTTACAGTTCCGTCATGATTGATGCCAGCCATGAATCTTTTGATGAAAACATCGCCATTACCAAACGCGTAGTGGATGCTGCACATGCGAAAAACATCGTGGTGGAAGCTGAATTGGGACAACTTGGTGGCGTTGAAGAACATGTTCAGGTCAGTGAAGCAGATGCAAAATTGACCAATCCGGATCAGGCCAGGGAATTTGTGGAACGTACCGGAATTGACTCTCTTGCCTGTGCTATTGGTACCAGCCACGGTGCATTCAAATTCTCCGGCACGCAAGGATTACGGTTTGATGTACTCAGCGAGATTCAAAAACGGTTGCCCGGCTTTCCACTGGTTATGCATGGGTCAAGTTCTGTTCCACAGGAAGAAGTTGCCCGGATTAATGCTGCCGGTGGCATGTTAAAAGGCGCGAAGGGTGTAGATGCAGATCAGTTCAAAAAAGCAGCCACTTTGGGCGTAACAAAAATTAACATCGATACCGACGGCCGTTTGGTGTGGACACGTGTACATCGTGAATTTTTCAAAGAACAACCGGAAAACTTTGACCTTCGCCCACCCGGAAAACTCTTTATGGCGGAATATGCAAAATTCATAGCCGGAAAGAATGAAAAACTGGGTAGTGCCGGTCAATTAGCCGATGTAAAGAAGCATCTTTAGGTAGTTATACTTTTTTCTACAATTAGAACAATAGAATATAATGAGCAATCAGGTTTGAATGAAATTGACTCAAACCTGATTTTTTTTGTATGGCAGGAGAATTGAAATTCATACGGAATCCAGAATAATATTCCCAATCCTTTGCTTATTTTCCTATTCACAATCTCCTCATGGTACAATGCCCGTATGGAAATATCGATAAATCACAAAATTGAAACCAGTTTACCTTTACAAATTTACATTCGTCCTATTGAAAAACCGGAAATCGAATGGGTTCCGTTTGAAAATGGTCCCGGATTTTTTGAAATACCTAAAGATTTTTGTGCAACGATTGCCATTCAGGGAATCGATAATTGGGCTCTAAAAACCTTGGTGGAAGAAATTTGTGAAGTAAATGATCTTGTCTGTTTGAACTTATCCGAAAACAGAAAAATTGATAACGACGGAATCCGGTATCTCAGTCAAATGCGTTTGATTTCCGAACTTAACCTGAGTGCATGCGGGTTGAATAATCGTGGCATGGATGTACTGATAAAGATGAAGAACATCCGAAAATTGGATCTGAGTTACTGCACCCGATTGACAGATGAAGGCATTTTGAAACTCAAAAACATGCGTAAACTGGAAGAACTGAACTTACGAGGCATCCCCAAGATCACACACGCTACTATTAAATGGATTGAGCGCAGGGATCTTATAATCAAGCGTTGAAATCACCTAAAACAAGTTGCGTTGAAATCAACCAAGTCTTTTAATCAAAAAAGGAGCCGCAAAAACTATGCGGCTCCTTTTATTTTCAAAACATTCCTAGCGTTTATCACCGTCCCAGACGACAAATGGCATGTTAACGACCACTCCGGTCGGGTTGGTGGATAATTGGCCATCGGCTTCCGCGGCTAGAATATCCGCCACGGCTTTTAGCTCGCGGGTTTCTGCTCCATCCGTCCAGTTCACCAGAATGATCTCGCGCAAGGGTGAGTATCCATCTGTACCCGGAGGATTATCGAAAACATCCGGTTGAAAACCTAAGGGACCTTTTCCTGCCAAGCCATTTTCAAATACATACACGTTCGCGCGTGATTCAGCAGGAACCAGTGCCAAAGAAGGAACATATAACACCGGGGATTGCATCATATTGGTTAACGTTTCAGCAATACCCGGGTCAGAAGCTTCTGTATGGGTAAAGAAGATTTCTTTACCTTCTGCATAAGCCATACCAGCTGGTACCTGCGCAAACGAACCGGTTGTTTGCGTTTGTGCATTGCAGGCGGTTAATACATATGCAAAAATTAGCATTGTAAACACTAAAAATTTGAGTCGATTTTGTTTCATAAAATGGAACATGATTTTCGTATTTCCTTTACGATTCTAAAAAATTATTGAATTTTTTTACCGCGTAGCCTTAAGCTATTCGTTACGACAAAGACACTGCTAAATGCCATTGCACCTGCTGCTAAAATGGGGACGAGATAACCCAGCGCTGCGGCAGGGATAAGGATGATATTGTAAATAAAAGCCCAGAAAAGGTTCTGCCTGATGGTCGTCATCGTGGCACGTGAGAGCCGGATTGCCCGGGCAGCTCCACGCAAGTCGCCACTGATGAGCACCACCGGAGCGGAAGCCATGGCGACATCTGCACCAGTGCCTATGGCGATGCCAACATCCGCTTGCGCCAGGGCGGGAGCATCATTGACACCATCGCCAACCATAGCAGTAACCAGCCCTTGCGCCTGAAGTTTTTTCACCTGAGCAGCTTTATCACCCGGCAAAACTTCAGCCAACACCTGATCAATTCCAACTTGTTTGGCAATAGCCAGCGCCGTTTGCAAGTTGTCTCCGGTCAGCATGGTCACCTGAATGCCCATAAGGTGCAATTGCTGGATGGCCTCAATTGATCCTTCTTTTACGGTATCGGCGATTCCAAACGCACCAACAATTTGATCATCGACGGCAACCAGAATGGTTGTTTTACCTTCGCTTTGCAATCGCGAAACTTCTGCATTAATCTCACTGGTATCCAGACCACGTTCTGCCATCATGCGCGGGCTGCCTACAACGACTTGCATACCATTAACCTGTGCTTG
>CAZPIM010000084.1:5888-7490 GCA_964586385.1 uncultured Anaerolineaceae bacterium | reverse complement strand
TTGCACCCGGGTTCTTATCCACCGGAAGGCTCTCACCTGTCAGCATCGACTCATCGACTGAAGACCGACCTTCCACTACAACACCATCCACGGGGATCTTTTCGCCAGGGCGCACGATGACCACATCTCCAACCAACACGTCCTCTACGGGAACTTCCATTTCCTGTCCATCACGTATGATCCGGGCAGTTTTGGCGCGCAGTCCCATCAGTTTTTTGATCGCCTCACTGGTATGGCCCTTGGCGCGCACTTCCAGCAGCTTGCCAAGTTTGATCAGAACAATAATGACTGCAGCAGTTTCAAAGTAGACATGCCCTGAAAGTAAACCAAATGTGACTGGTAGAGAATACAGAAACGCAGCCGATGTGCCAAGCGCAACCAACACATCCATGTTTGCGCTTCCGTTACGTAATGACTTATAAGCTCCCACATAATACTGCCAGCCTACATAGAACTGCACCGGTATGGCCAGGAAAAGCATGACCCATTTAATCCATGCAGAATGCGCAATATTCATAGGTAAAAGACCAAGATCGCTGGACATAGCCAGAATGAAAAGCGGTATTGTAAAAATCAAGCCAATAATTAATAGGCGTTTCTGCTGATCGATCTCTTTCTGACGTGCTAAACCTTCAGCATCTTCACTTTCGCCGCCCGTCTCCAGCACCTCAAATCCGGCAGCCGAAACCGCGCGACGTAAATCCATCTGGCTGACAAGGGTAGGGACATATCGGAGGTGTGCCCGCTCGTTAATGAAGTTCACGCGGACATCACTTACTCCCTCTATGGCAGACAGTAATTTCTCCAAACGGCGGGCATCATTGTCGTCGCTCATTCGTTTAATAGCCAGGTCGGCTTCACCTTCCGCAATACCATATCCTGCTCGCTGTATGCGTTGGACCAAGGCAGGAAGCTGAGTCAACTGCGGATCAAAAACAATGGTTGCCCTTTCCGAAGAAAGATTGACGACGGCAGATTCAACACCTTTTTCTTTTTTAAGGTTGCGTTCCACACTGGCGACACAATTTGCACAAGTCATCCCGGTAATCGGTAGAACGAGATGTTTTTGTTCAGTCAAAGATGACCTCCTGAGATAAAAAATGGGGGAGTAAACCTCCCCGGGATTGTTGAAAATCAGTTTATTCTGCGACCGGGTAGTTGATTTCGGCAAGCAACATTTTGATGGATTCAATACTGGCAGGCGGTTCGAAGGTGACGGTTGCCTGTTTAGTTTGCGATGAAGCAACCACAGTTTCAACACCAGTCAATTCGCTTAATTCAGTTTGGATCGTATGGACACAATGGCCGCAATTAATACCGGGAACATTAAAAGTTACAGTAGTCATTTAAAACCTCCAGAGTTTATGATAATTAAATTTTGTTTGCTGCATCAAAGACTTCATTGATTTCTTTTAAAACACGTTCACGTTCAAGCGGATCGTCTCCGCGTACAGCCGTAATCAAACAGGAATTGAGATGCCCCTCCAAAATTTTGCCGCTGATCTTATTTAATGAAGATTGGACGGCTTGAATTTGGCGTATGATATCAATACAGTAGGTATCATCTTCGACCATTCTTTGAATTCCTCTTAAATGGCCTTC
>CAZPIM010000084.1:3632-5788 GCA_964586385.1 uncultured Anaerolineaceae bacterium | reverse complement strand
GACACAAACATTGTTTTAAGTATCATTCCCTTAAAACCAGTGGTGAATATGCTGTCCATTCCACGGGATTTATGGGTCAATATTCCCAATGTCGGTGAGAACCGGATCAATACTGCGCATTTCTTCGCTGAAGCCAACCAGGCTGGAACCGGTCCTGATGCAGCAATGGAGACCGTCCGGCAGAATTTTGGACTTACGATCCATTACTTTGCCCGCATTCGTTTCGATGGATTTGTCGAAATTATAGACGCAATGGGTGGAATTACGATTAATCTGGATGAACCCATGTCCGGTTATGAGGCCGGGAAAGTGCAATTAAATGGCGAACAGGCACTTGCCTTTGCCCGCGACCGATCCGGAAGTGATGATTTTTTCCGCATGCAACGCGGACAAATGGTGATCATCGCTGCAGTAAAGCAAATGGTTAATCCAATCACCTGGTTACGCACCCCCATGATTATCTCAGCCGCAATGCGCTCGGTGGATACGGATATCCCTGCATGGCAATGGCCAAGACTCGGTCTGGCGATCATACGTGCAGTTCTTTCCGGGACGATCAACAATCAGACTGTTTCCCGCGAGATGGTGACGCCGTTTACCACCAGTGATGGTGCAAACGTTTTGTTACCAAATTGGGATGCAATAAACCCCTTGCTATTCGAATTATTCGAGGAATAAGCATTATTTACGGGTTTTAATCGCCTGAACCATTTTGCGTATTTCGTAAAATTTCCCAGTTTTCATCACTTTCCAGTGTGATAACCCGGAAGATTTCGGCATATTTCATCCCATGTCCTTCTGCCCGTTCACTTGCCCATGTTTTCACCATTTCACTGGGATCCCAACTCGGAAATTGGCTTTTATGTGCCAATAATGCCTTAAGCTTTAAATCCATGGTCTCATCAATATCTACCACCAGTTGATTTTGCTGCCAACCGGTGATGTATACTTTCCGTACTTTATGGGATTGTAACCCTTCATTTTCCAATTCCTGAAACAGATTTGGTTGACCGGAAGCCGGGAAAACCGCATCCAGTGCGGCTGTGGCAGCGGCGCGATGATCCGGATGATTAATATAGGTATCATCTGCGAACACAACGGTTGGGTCACCCGTGATTACAACCTCTGGTTTGAATCGGCGAATTTCACGCACCAGTTTCTTGCGTAATTCCAGGGTGGGTTGTAACAAACCATCCGGCTCGCGTAAAAAAATTATTTCATCGGCACCAACAATACTGGCTGCCTCACGCGCTTCTGCTTCGCGGATTTCGGTGGCTTTCTCACGAGTCATGCCGGGTAAGGCAATCCCCACATCTCCACTGGTACACAAAACATAACAAATTCTTGTACCAAGTTTTTTCCACTTTGCCATTGTACCGGCACAGGAAAACTCAATATCATCAGGGTGTGCAACGATCACCATTGCCTTTTCAGGAATGTAAAAGGAATTCTCCATATTGTTCTTCTTTCTTTTTTCCAATTGTATTACCGATTAATCATTTCTGCCTATTGCGAAGATGATACGAAGGCAAAGACAGGAAAATTTATCGGCAGGTTTATCCAATATGGTTGTAAATCGGAAATCTTTAAGGCAAGCTTTCACCTTTATGATGCCAGATCTCGACTTTGTTTCTTCCATTCTGTTTTGCAAGTAATAACGCCTGATCTGCATTTTCCAGAACAGTTTCCAATGTTTCTTCTGAATGATTTTCCTTGCTTGCAACCCCAATACTAATCGTTAAGGAAATATCTCCCTTGTCTGTAGTAAATGGATGATCAGTTATTAAAATTCGCAATCTATCCGCAATCGCCATTCCATTTTCCAGATTTGTTTCCGGCATTAAAACGACGAACTCTTCTCCCCCATAACGACCAATCACGTCGGATGATCGTAAAATAGTCCGAAAATGCTGCCCGATTTTGTTCAGAACCTGATCACCAATTAAATGCCCGAAATTATCATTTACGCGTTTGAATAAATCGATGTCAATCATGAGAATAGTAACAGGGAATTGATACCGGGATGAGCGTTCAAATTCCTTTTGTGCAAGCTGGAAAAAATATCGACGATTGATTAACCCGGTTAATGAATCAATTGTTGCCATTAATTCTGCATTTTCATATAGGCGTGCACGTTCAATTGCTGCGCTCAATTG
>CAZPIM010000084.1:0-3532 GCA_964586385.1 uncultured Anaerolineaceae bacterium | reverse complement strand
TTAAGACTTTCAAGTAATTGATGATATACAACTGGTGAAAGATCAAAGAGACGGTAACGAAAAATCGCGAAACTAATCGCAATTCCACAGACAATAAAGCTTAATGGAGCAGCATTGAACCCTAAGCCATTGGTAGGGGATACCAGGAAAATAATACTCATTATCAAAGGAATGATGGCGATAATTGATAATAAAATGGATTGATTCTGATATGCTTTTCCGCGAATATGATTATTTTTCAGAAAAATCCAGGCTGAAATTATTAAACAAATATAGGTAAAAATCCAGAACATCCATTGGACCGGACCAATTTGATATTGTATAGGGGCGAAAACATTGGATTGATCCAAAGACAAGTTTTGCCAAATTAAGGTAGTTGAGTTTTTTAAAAAACTTATAAAAACTAGAATAACCGGAAAAACAAACAATAATGATTGTCTCCAACCCAATAACCAGCGACGATAACCTTTATATTGGATTGAAAACAGAAGATATAATGGTGGCACAAAGACCTGAAATAACCACTCCATACGGAGAAATAAGGAAGCTTGCGGTATGTTATCGACTAAAAAGAGGGATAAATGGGCAATAATCCAGCCACTGCAAGCCAGCATCCAATAACCAATAATTTTTATCCCCTCACCATGGCGAACGCGAAAGACGTAAAGAACAAACGCAATTGCCAAAATTGCGGTTGTCAATGATATAAAAATGAAGAGTAAAAGGAAAAGGTGTGTCATCCCCCCACCGAGATAGAAAAAAACCTTTATGGAAATCCGTTATTTTGATTTTAACATAAAAAAGTGAAAATAAGATTACTGTTTGTTTACAATTTATTTATTGGATTGACGCGCCCCACGTGGTTGTGTCCCCGTAATTTTTGAAGGCTTGCCTTTTCTCCCACGCTCAACTGGTTTGCCAAGATTCGAACTCAGCATCAAATAAACCTGGGATAATGCTTTTTGATCATAATCCTGTCGCTTACAGACATCACATACCCAACATGGAAAATCCGGAACTGTGATTAATTCAGTCCCAAGATAGGTATAGTAAGTAACCAGTTTTAAATGATACTTACCAACCTGACATTCCGGGCAGGTGACGTTACTGGCTTGAAGTGAGTCGGTCATTTGTAGCTATAATACCATTAATTTGCAGCATTCACAGTTAATGGATAATAAAGGGTTTTCACCTGATCCAATGGCCAATAGACAATGAGTGCTTTTCCGACAATATTTTCTTCAGGTACAAATCCCCAACTATGGGAATCGGAAGATTGGTTTCGGTTATCACCCAAGACAAAGTACATGCCTTCCGGCACCAGCCAGGATCCATCATAAGCAGGGGTTGCTGCAATATAGGGTTCTTCCATCGCCTGACCATTGATGAAAACCAAACCATTGTCCACACGAATTTCATCTCCGGGTAAACCGATTAATCGCTTAATGTAATCTTCACTTGGATTTCCAGGGTAATGAAAAACAATCACATCACCATGGTGCGGGTCACCTAAACGATAAGCCAATTTATTGACCAGCAATAGTTCGCCTGGTTGTAAGGTGGGCTTCATGCTGATATTTTCGACGCGAACACGTGGAAAAAAACTGTCAATTAAAAAGTAAAAAATTAATGCCATAATCAAAGTTTGGAAAATTTCTAAGAAGAAGCTTCCAACTTTTGATTTCTGCTTTGGCGCATTTGACGGTTCAATAACCGGTTGTTCCGGTTGGTACATTTCCAAAATAAGCCTCCCAGTTCCTGTGGCTATTTTTATTATAAGATGTCTTGTATTTTGCAGCAAGAGCAGAATAACGCGTTCGATACTCCGGCTATTCTTCTATTTTTAATTTTGTCCCACAAGACCTGCAAAAAACATCGCCATTTGATGCACGTTTACCACATTGATGGCAGTAAATCGTATCCTCATCATCAACATTCTGCACATGTCGCTTCCTGGTAGGTTGCTTACGTGTCATACTCGAACCGTTCTTGTTTTGGAAATACCAGAACAAACCTAGTGCCAGGAGGACCAAACCTAAACCACCTAATAAATATGGGAGCAATTGAACAAACGGTAAGCGACCTTTGGTTTGTTCTGTAATAGGTTCCGAAGGCTGTACGGAAACTGCACTAGAGAAGCTTAATGTGTCATCAGGTTTAATATAGGACATCTGAAGATCAAACGATGTTCCAACAGACACTTCCCCCAAACTGGTGGAATAATAATTTAAACCATCCGAGCCAATTAAAGCTTGACCCATTGCTTTTTCGAATGACATTTGCGTTGCCGTAAGTGGTTGTTGCACTTCAATCTGGAAATCTTTTATGGCATGATCTCCAGGCCAGGTAAAAGTAAACGTACTTTCTCCAGCATTTTTAATAATCGAAGGGTCGTAATATTCAAGCCAGATTTCAGGATACGGTGTGGTGAAGGTGATATTTAACCAATCTCCTTCTGGTTCGATATCATAATCCAGGATATATAATTGACCATCCAACTCGCGGACAGCAACCGAATGTGGTTCTCCTGCAGCAGCGGGAATTTTCATTGTTACCTGGGCGGGTAAACTCACATCAGAGGCAATAAAAAAATCCATGATTACAAGAACACCAGGCTGGTCATATTCCGGCCAGATTTTTAAAAACAATTGGTCCATAGAAATGGAAGATTGAGCTTGAACAGGTTTACTGAATAATGAGAAAACGAAAATAAATGCCAGTAAGAAACGGCGCATTTTTCCTCCACTAAAATTACCTTTAAAGTAATATTACCATGAATCAAATTTTTTAAATTGAAGAATTAGACAAGGTGCACGTTTTTCTTACAGCAGTAGCATAAAGTAAAAATTTTCGAATCAGGTATAATCCAAATAAGGACTTCAAATAGAATGAGTAAAAAGAAACGCAACCCGGAAGACTTATCCATCGATGAACTACGACAATTGCTGATTAAGAAACATCGATCACAAAAATCAGAACGGTTAAGTTTTTATCGCCAAACTGGGCGGGCAATCCGTTTAAAAGACGAGACACAAGAAGATTTTCCGACCAAAGAAAATGAGCATTTAGGGCAAGATCAGGATTTTGAATATCGCCCCAGGCGCAGAAGAAGCCGGTCTTTTTTTGATACGTTCTTGGTATTGGTTGAAGTTTTGGCAGTTGCCGGACTCATCTTCATTTCAGTTAATGTATTCAATTCGCTTCAAATTCTGAATAAAGAAGTAGCAGCGTCAATTGCTCAACCAACAATAACCCCGACGGCTATTATTCAGGCAGTCGTGTTGCCATCCGGGCACACCCCACCGACTGACCCGGGTGGCGTGCGATTCAATGAATCTGAAATCCCGGAACATTTGCGTGCTTATGTGCAAGCCCTGGCAAATATCCCCATACCAACTTCCAGCCCGGAACAAGCTATTCGCATTCAGATACCAGCCATTTCGGTCGATGCCCCAATCGTCATGGGAGATGGTGAAGAGCAGTTGAAGAAAGGTGTCGGTCAACATATTGGCACCCCCAACCCCGGTCAGAC
>CAZPIM010000083.1:3271-11814 GCA_964586385.1 uncultured Anaerolineaceae bacterium | reverse complement strand
AAAGGAATATTTTTTATGCATATTTTTTTGATCATTTTAAGTCTTTACCGATAAATTCCTGTGAAATTTAGAACGATGTTCCGATTTTTCTCCTGTATAATACCCTGATGCATTCACAAAAGTTCCTCAAACCAGCTGTTCTATCACTTTCTTTTTTGTCAGTACTCTCCGGAGCTGCCGTTTCGCCGGCTTTAGGTCAAATTAAAATCGCTTTTCCTGAATCCAGTGATCTGGCCATTCAGATGATTCTGACGTTACCACCATTGTTGGTGATCCCTGTCAGTTTGTTTTCCGGTCGCCTGGCGATGGTATTTCGGAAACGCCAACTTTTGTTTGTTGGATTGGTAATTTATATTCTGGGCGGGTTAGGTGGCGGATTTGTCAATTCCATGCCAATGCTGTTAGTAACCAGGGCACTGCTTGGAATTGGGAATGGTGTCATAGCCCCGCTCTCATTATCCCTGATTGCTGATTTTTTCAAAGGTGATGAACGGGCCAACACGATGGGTCTTTCATCTTCCATGGCGACCTTGAGCGGCATCATCATGCCATTAATTTCCGGTTGGCTGGCTGTTTATAACTGGCGTTATGCTTTTGCCTGTTACCTGGTCAGTTTGGTTGCCTGTGTTTTAATCTGGAAATTCCTCCCAGAACCTCCAAAATCTGAACGCGTTATTGGCGATAAAAGCCGCTTACCCGGTAGCGTTTGGGTATTGGGTTTCTTCACTTTCCTCTTAATGGTGGTTTTTTACTTGCTGCCCACACGGGCGGCTTTGTTTCTTCAGGAAACCGGTATTGGAAATGCCGGACAAAGCGGACTTGTAATTGCCGCATTAAATGTTTCTGCGTTTTTAGTTGGACTACAATTTGGAAAGATTCGCGCAAGATTGAAGAATTTCACCCATACACTTGGACTGCTAGCGTTAGGATCCGGTTTGGCAATTGAATATTTTGCGGATACGTTGGGTATTGTCATGCTGGGGATGTTCATTGCGGGGTTGGGGATCGGCACATTAATGCCCACCATCTTTACTGAAACTGCCAATCGTGTCCCGGATCGATTGAATGCACCAGCGCTTTCGGTAATCAATAGTTCGCTTTACCTGGGACAATTTGCTACGCCTCTGGTGTTTGCCGGAATTGCAGCCATTTTTCAAATAGATGATGTGCGTTTTAAATTTCTTAGTGGTGCTGCCATGGCCTTTATCGCCGCTGGATGTTTCCTGGTGTATGCGCTGAAACTGCAACGCTCAAAAAAGTAGACGTTATCCGGAAAGCTGTTAATTACTGGCAATAATTCATTGCGTAAAATGAATATGACATAGTAGGAACCAAATCTCTGGGGTTCCTACAGGTGAGGAAAAAATTTCCAATCCAATATAAGAATTTCTTTGAAACCATGCGTTGCTATTAAAGCAGCTTATGGGAATGATATAACCACAATATCAGTTCGTAAAACATAAAAAAAAGTTATGAATTGCTCTCGAGCCCAAAAATCGCAGCCCGAATCACCCTGATGAGTGGCCAAACGGCATCATTGCTATTTCCTAAAATTGTGATTTGCAAATTTATTTCCGGATAAATCGAAGAAAAGAAATTAACGCCCGGGTCTTCTCCGGTGACATAATAACAACGGGTCGGGGCGATGTCATTCATCCAGATTCCTAATCCATAGTTAGTAATTCCATCCTGACTGACTTTTGCGTGAGGGGTGAGCATATCCCGTAGGGTCTCTTCTTTAAAATAACGCAGTTCAAAAAAGGCTTTCCAAAAACGTCCGTAATCAGCTGCAGTACAGAAGACGCCCCCATCTCCATGCCCTACAATCGGTAAGGCAAAAAGGTTGGTATGCCAATTGCCATCTTTTTCCTCAATATATCCAAGGGCAGTATGTTCCGGCAAGCGATTGCTAAGAAAATATCCGGAAGAACGCATCCAGGCTGGACCAAAGATTTTTTCCTCTATATAATCCTGAAAACGCTGACCACTGACCTTCTCGATGACGTGACCTAGTAAGACAAAGCCCATATTGTTATAAGCAAATTTCTCGCCGGGTGTAAATTGCATCGGAAAATCAGCAATTAAAGGGAAGAAATCCTTTGCAGTCAGAATCCGATAGACCGGTTTATCCAGCCAGTAGGCTTCATAATCATCCAGAATCGATTCGTCAAAATAATCCGGAATCCCGCTGGTATGACTCAGAAATTGGCGTAAGCTGACTTTTGGATCGATTTGTGGCAGTTCACCATCCAAAAAATCGATCAGCGGAGCATCGAAGCTTATTTTCCTCTGGTCAACCAATTGAGCAATTGCCGTGGCTGTAAAAAGTTTACCTCCGGATGCAATACCAAAGCGTGTGTTGAGCCGGTTGGGAATCGACTCGCTACGATTGGCATAACCGTACGCATGTGAAAAAAGCGGTTTGTTGTTGTGACTGATATGTATTACGCCGGATAGCGGTAGTTCTCGCAGTTGTTGCGCAATGACATTTTCCAGGTTTTCAAAGTTTAAAGAGATCATAGTGATTTCGTCTTAAAAATAAAAGAGACTAACATTTCGGATAGTCTCTTTTGATCTGTTATCTTTAGACCCCTGCCAAATCTTTTCTCATTTGATGAACAAATGTTTCCTGGGCAGCAATTCGTTGGGCAGCTCTGTCACGTGAAACTGGGAAGTAGAAAAGATCAACAAGCTCTTTTCTGCGGGCAAGTTCATCTTTTGCCATTCGGACAATTTCGCCATAATTCATGGCATGTTCAGGATAAGCAGGCATGACGGCCACCATGTTAACAAAGGATAGTGGTCCGAGTTTGGTAAGTTTGTCTGCATCCCAAAGAATCCTGGCTTCATGAGCTGATTCAGGCAGAGATTTGACCGGACTGGAATGTTTTTCCACGGCATAGGCAACTGCTTCGATTTTTTCAACAGGGAATCCGGTTTCAGCAAGATGCGAGCGGACCCATTCAGCAGCCAAAATGGAGTGATGGTCCGGTTTTGCCAATTGTGGCTGATAACGGTCATGCAGCCAAACAGCCGCGATAACGACATCTTCATCCCCACCAACAGCGCTCAATAACCAGCGTGCGTCCCGTTCAACCTGACGAACGTGTTCAAGGCGGTAATTAAAGTAGCACTTGCCATCCGGAGTCGGCCAGATTTCGACCGCTACATTTCTGGTAATTTTCTCGAGTTCTTTGCGAATAAAAAACAGCCAATCTTCGTTAGCCATGTTTCTCCTCCTGGCGCCGCAAGGCTCCGCTCCATATTGTACCAATAATTGCAAAAATTAGGGTTAAACCTATTACAAGCCCACTGGCGACCGTATAGGTTGTGATGATGTTTACGGACCAAAGCGAAAATATAATTGCGTTGACGATTGCTGTGGCGATTCCAAATTGAAAAAATTGTTTCCAGATTTTGGTTTTTGGTTTTTTCCAGGAATTAATGTCGTCCACAAGACAAAAAACTGCCCATAGAATAGCCACAGGGATACCCAGAATCTGAATCAATCCCAATGCGTAACTTTCACTGATCGCAGGTGACATGATTACCATTAAACCCCAACCCAACCAGGCCAGGACCACTTTTAAGATCCGCCACCAGCGTCTGCGCCATTGGAGATTAAAGGTGCTGACCAGGAAAAAGACCTGCAAAATACACAGGACCCATTCCACCCATAATAAGAAAAAATAACCAGCAATCCCATTTTCTTTAAGAGGCGCTATGGGTCGATAAAGATCCACGGCGGAGGGTTGCCAAACTCCATCTGTCGTACGTACCAACACACCATTCAGACCCATCGCAGCAATCAGATTTCCGCTGGTTTCATCTTCTATCAGGTCGAAAGGACCGGGAATGAAATCCATGGAGGGTGCATTGCGCATTCGATAGGCATTTTCCGCCTGAGAAAGTTTAGGGATTGAATAAACAGTCTGCCAGGTCTTGCCGGCATCCAGCGACTCCCGAATAAGCGTGAAATTTTCGAACTGTATCATCAATCCGGACGAACTGGTAAATATCATTTTTTCGTTACTGTAATCGTCATTAATCTCACATTGGCCGGAAAATTTGTAATCAGAATCGGCTGGTAACCAAGATAGACCGCCATCAGAGCTTTGATACGGTTCGCCGTAGTAAGCTGTTTGTGCTAATAAAACGCCTCCCGGTTGATATTCCAGGCAGGTAATTCCATAGTTCGGTGCCGCGGCATCCGCCAGCGTGATCATCATCACTGCTGGAATAAAAATCCATTTCCATCGGTAGGACAGAACCATTTCAAATGATCTTGTTTGCTTCCAGACCAAATAGGAAGGAATGAGCATGACTAACGCAAACGCATCTGTCGGATCGAAAACAAAATGGGTATTAAATGGTAAGAGTGAAGTTAGAGTATGGTAAATATATGCATTGACCGGAAGAAAAATTTTTCCGAATCCAAATAGAAAGAGGGACATTCCAAATCCCAGCCAGGGGAAGAATTTTTGTAAACTGGGAAAAGGAAACAAACTACCGATTGCGATAAAAAATAAAGGGAGAAGGTACACTAAAGCAAAATCACTTAATTTTCCGCTTACAAAGGAAGGAAAATAAGGTGACAGGATTAATTGATTAATCAGTAAAAACAACAGCATGAACCAAGTGATTGGATTCGTAAAATACGGATATTTTCTTCCCACAGCTTTTCCGATCATTTTGTCCTCCTCTTAAATATTCTGACTTCAATTTTAACATACAGATAGGTGCCTTTGCTGTGATTATTTAATCCACCCGAATTGCTAAAATTAGTTTTCTGGAGCAATGCAATAATGATTTTCTTGACCACTTCAGGAATTTCCGGTATTGTTCGGAAATCTTTCCTATTAAAAGTCAATATAGCGGTACAAGATAACCGAATTAGTCAAACTAATTGCATGATGCCGATTCCTGTTTACCCCCCAACATTCTTGTCCATTGCCATACCGACAAGAACGATGGTATCTGCAAATTTTCAAAGAGATGAAAGTGTGAACCCCGGATGCTTTCCCCGGAAAATTTCGTAAGTCCGGTCTAAAAACACAATCCTTTAAAGTGCAAAAAGAGAAAATCGTCTACTCGCGTGATCCTTAACTCATGCGCGCTCGCCGGGATGAAGAAACAGTTGACATGTTTGCCTACCGTTATGAAGCTTGCGTAGTCATTATCGCTTTGAATGGCATAAGCCACGCTGGCAGGTCGATCCGGTAATTAAAATTATGGAAGCATAAATACGCAGACCGTTTCACTAACCACGCATTGCAATCGGCTTCAGGTAAGAATCCAGTAAGGCATCCATCTGTGTAAATGATTCGCAGACAAAGAAAATGGGATTCAAGGCATAGACAGTTTTGGGAATTTGAGCGATGGTTTCGATGTCAAACGGTGCAAGGATGACCTCACCGCCCAGGTAGTCCAGACGGGGAATTCCCAGGCTGTTGTAAAGGTCGCGAACGACATTCCAGCCCTTCTGTGGAGATGACATTTGCCCTCTTTGGTGAAGCGCGTTAATTCCCTCAATGATGCGGGAGATCTGACCCCGGTGAGTAGAAAATTGATCTTGAAGCTGCTCAAACAGATCCCCTTGGTAATTAATGACATGATCAGCCTCAAGACGATCAAATTCCTTAATCGTATTTGCAAGTTCTGCGCGGCCGGAGATCGTCCCTGCGCCGAAGACCTTGAAACGGCCATCCTGGATCACAAGCCCGAACTCGGTGCTGTACCACGCCAGGCGTTTGATGACTTCTTTTTCTTCAGGGGTAGCTTTAAGGTAAGCTGGCGCAAATTTTTCTTCAATACGAGCGTAGAAATTCTGAGTCAGATATGGCAAATGACCGAAAATATCGTGAAACATATCCGGTTCCGGGGTGAATTCCATCTGGTCACGCGAGCGCAGATAGTCTGTGATCAGAAAAACATGTTTTTCGAAGCGGGTGTACCAGGCATCTGCATTTGTGTATCGGACAGCTGTGCGTTCGATGTGCCAGCCGGTTCGTGGGGTAATACGCTGGTTAAGGTAATCGATGGAAGGGATGTGCAGCGGATCAAGTTGAAGGAGCTCCAAACCGACGCTAAATTCCTGACAAACGTGTTCGAGGAAGTGGGGCTGGTGAATACCGGCGTATAAGTCTGCCCAAATGAGGTGCTGTTCAGCGGTGAAGGTAATTTCTTGTGCCGCCGAAGTGTATTCAAACGCAGGATGGATGCTTTCTTCAGCGATATCACCAGTGTAGAGCGGTTGAATTGGATTCTTTTCCATTTATATTACCCATAAATCCGAATATGTTTGGCTGGCAGCGAAAGTATATGAAATCAATGATTCTTTATTCTAATGTCATAAGATGGTGTTCCACGGATGTTTCAATAAAAATTAAAACCGTGCCCATAATTTTTATAGTATTGCACAATGCATTCGAGAGTTCAATGTTTTCACGTTCCACAAGACTGCGAACAAGAATCAATTACGTTGAAAATACACCATCGCATGGTGGTTTTTTAGGATGTTATCCGAATAAGCAAGATGATTTTTCTAAAGTTAGCAGAAGTTACAGTTTCTGTTCCCTATGAGTACTCCCGATGTCGGCAATCTTCAGCATGGACCCAAACTGCTTGAAGGAGGTCTGCGCGTTGTTGCCGCCTTGCCGGTATTTACTTTCCGGATGGACACTAGGGCGTTGATTCTAGCTGTATTTAGTGTCCCGGTTTCCGGTCTTAACGCTAAAACCTAGCTTTGTTTGGCAATAGTGAGCAAGTCAAGCTTTAACATACAGAAAGTTGTCTGAACGAGTTTAATTTGATATTGTATATGCACAGGTCTATTTCCCTTGAAAGTGAGGGTCTATGTTCGATCAATATTCCCATTCAGATAAAACAGAAATCGCAGAAGAACGCAATCAACCCGAATCTGTTTTTGGACAGCGGGTTGGCATGTTACCATTTATCATCCCGATTTTGTTGTTTTTGGTCATGAATCTATTTTTGTTGATTTCTCCAACCGCTTTTTATACCAATGAGTGGTTTTCCTCGCTTTTAATAAGCACAATTTTATTGGTATACCTGGTCGCATATGTGATTGGATGGAAGCAGGGATTTCCACGCTGGTGGTATGCCTACCCTGCAACCCTGGTTATGATGACATTGTTAATGCAAAATGCTACCAGTCCGGGCGTATCAATTTTAGGTTTTCGATCAGATGAGGCGGTTTGGGGTTGGCGTGCCTGGGTGCCATTGATCCTTGCAACTTTCGTTGCAGTGGCGATATCCTCATCTGGAGGCACGTATCGCAAGTTATGGCAAGGAATCTGGCATGACCCCACCCGCTTGTCTTTCTTATTTTATGGGACTCTTCCGTTTTGGAGTGTGATGATTTTTGATGAAGTAGCAGATAAAGTTACTACTCCCGTCATGCTGATTTCTTTTGTGTTATTTTTTGTTGGTGCTTTCTTTTACTTACGAACAAATCAATACTGGTTGCGAGTAGCCTTTCTTTTTGGAACGGCATTCATTACATCTTTATTGCAATTTGTTGTGCTTGGGATTTATTGGAGTGGCCGACAAGAATTTTGGATGAATATAACTACGAATTGGAAAGAACAAATCACCGGGGCCACTTTTGGATTATTTATGCTGACCATTGTTCTTCTGTTCCCGGCAATGTTATTGGAAATTTCGCGGATCTTTACCCGACGGAACAGAATTAATCCAAATTTTTCCAATCCCGCAAACAATCATTGAGATGATTGTAATAAGTTAAGGTGTACTGATAAGCGCTGGTCAAATTCCATCCAGAATTTTTCAAACGCTAGATGATCATTTTGGTCATAAAAAATCTTTTCCTGATCGACAAAGAAAGATTTAACTTGACTTGCAAAGGAGACAATTGCTTGTCTGTAATCAGCTTCTTCCAGGTCAATTTCAAGATCAGAAAATAATGTCGGGCGCGCTTCATCCGGCCAATCCCAACGCCTAATTTTGCTGATGGAAACCAGGTTTTGGTGGTGCCGGACATCCCAATCGACACCGATTGGACAACCTCGCATCAATTCGGTACCGCAGCCGTGGAAAATCAATTTTTCTGCTACGGGAGAAGAAGAGTTGTGGTCATGGTCCAAAGTTCTCAGCAATGCCAAAGCACTCTCGCTTAATCCGGACTCTTCGCGTCCATCCAATATTGTTTGGCCGGCGATTACCAGCAGAAGATGTCCATGTGAGCAGAGATCAAATTGCTGCGGTTCATTGCCAAGCCAATTCTGGTCGATTATTTTTAGTTCGAAGTTTTTGATTGAATGATTAAGCATAAGATAGATTAAAGCATAGATTTATTTTGAAAATATAAAATAACGGAGATTATCTTATTATTTGTTTTTTGGAACTAATAGGAAGATAGCAACGCCCATTAACAGCAATCCCAAAATCCGTTGCCAGGTAAACGGTATGGGAGATTGACCTCCCCAACCGAGCGAGTCAACAATTCCCGAGACAAACAACTGGCCAAATATGAGTGAAGCGGTTCCGGCAGTGACCCCGAC
>CAZPIM010000083.1:0-3171 GCA_964586385.1 uncultured Anaerolineaceae bacterium | reverse complement strand
TACAAAAATTTTAACATGAAAAATCTGATTTTCTGAGCTATTAAGTAAGTTGAGAAATCGAAGTGTTTGGACTAAGGAAAACGATGGCTTTTAATTCTGAAAGAATGGGAAGAACTACGAATTTGAAAAGAGCTGGTCATATTAAAAATTCATATTGAGCCAGGGTTCGGATTTCGATTGTGTTCCAACTTTTTTATAGAAGGACCAAAAAAATCTTTTCTGATGAAAAAAATTTCTTTATAAAGAATCCTTCCGGGAATAAAATTCCTGAGTGGATTTTCCGCGATGACTGATAGTAAGTTTTATTTTCTGGCTATCTTAAAAATTTCTTATCGCGCCAATTAACAAACCAGCAGCAATACAGACTGCCATGACTAAAACGATAATCCCAACAACCATTGCCCATTTTGCGCCACCCGAAGTCTGTTCCACCACAGCTTCAGTTGGTTTTTCCGGATTGTAAAATGCCAGCACGATTGATCCGACCGGATAGTGTTCGAGTTTGGCTTGTACTTTTGCACGATCGGTGTATCCCAATACTCCGCCAAATGAGATCTGTTTACTGGTGAAGTGCTGACCATTTACTTCATAAGTGTATTCAATGTGCGGATAATAAGATACTTTTGTTTTTCCGTCTTCATTGGTGCTTTTACTTTCACGAGTCTCAGAGACTATGACCTTTCCATTCGTACTTGGCCAGCCATGGCTTTGATCTGCTTTTTTCCGGCTGCGAAGACTATAGAAAACCAGTCCTCCACCAAGTACCAATAGTATCAGGAAGAAAAATCCACCACAAATGACTGCAAAGTAAAAGGGTACACTTTCCATCTCCTCACCTTATGAACCTTTCAAGAAAATAATTATCAGATGACATGCAACAAGATCTGTAATTAGATTTTAGCATGCTGATGCTTGCTTATCCACTTTCAAAGGTATCGCATTGGAAAAAGAGAGCATATCCATAAAATTTGGATTGAAACAGAATTGAAAATGGGTTAAAAACAGGTAATAAATTTTTTGGAAAAAACCAGGTCGGAAAAATATCTTTTTACGTCTCTTTTCATATAATTAAGGTAGCAGTTGCGTTGTTTTTCCGGGAGACGCCTTATGATCCGTGTTCGTTCCTATCGTGAACAAGATTCAATTTCTGTTGGCATCCTGATCGCCGAAGTATTTTCCAAATATGTCCTTGATTCCATTCCGGAAAATGAAAAACCCGATTATATGGGTCCATTTTTCAATGCGCACTCCGTGGATTCCGCTGTGCAGCAACAAGTAGCCATGTTTATTCAGGATACCTTTGTCTTTGTCGCGGAGGATGAGGATGGCAAAATCGTTGGGGCATTAAGAGGTCGTCCGGGAAGATTAGACGGGCTTTTTGTTCACGACTGGTATTTTTTTCAGGATATTGGCAGAAAATTACTGGAGAAATTTGAAAAAAGTTGCCAGGACCTGGGAAATAAAAAAATTAAGGTGGCATCGCCGCTTTATTCTGTTTCTTTTTTCCTCCGCATGGGCTATAAAAAATCAACCGGATTACGTACCGGACCAAGTTTTGAAGGAAAAGATCTTACCTGGCAACCAATGAAGAAGAAATTTTCCTGATCGGATGATCATATTTTAAATTTGGATAAAATCATGTTTGCAAAAATTAGAACTGACTATTTGAAAATAGGTCAACTGCTGATAATTTTATTAGCGGGGTTTTGGATCCTGGCTGGCATGTATTCGATCGTGATCAGCGGCAGCCATAAAAACACACCAGCGTGGGTTTTTGCTTTGATGGGTATCCTGATGTTGTTGGATGCAGGAATGATGTTATTGTTAGTCAGAGGGCTGGGCAAGCAATCGATCTGGAGTTATCGTCTACTCATTCTTTTATTGGGTGTGAATGCTGTTTTGATTTTTGCGGATCAAGTCGGTTTTGTGGATCTGGTCGTTTTAATCCTGACGATTGCACCGATGATGATATTAATTTTCAGGCGTTCTTACTTTGTAAAACCAGTAGGGCTTGAATAGTTTTTACAGGTCCGGAAATCCAACACCTTGTTATTTTAAGAACAATTAATTGACTCTCCTTTGGGAGTCGGTTATTCTATTGGTAGAGACAAATTCAGAGGAGCTTTTTCATGGCAGAAAATAAAAAAGAAGGTTTTCGTGATATTCAAGTGGTAGCCAAAGCCAGCTCTATTGAAAAATGGCGTAAGCAAGTGGTTGCCGGGCAGCCTGAAACAGGATCTGCTTTTGCATTTATCAGTGATGAAGGGAACTATATGCCTGGTGGGGAAGGAACAGCCCCGACACCGTTAACATATTTTGTTTCGGGTATGGCTCTTTGACTGATTTCACATCTGTCGCAGGTTGCGACGAAAAAAAAACTTGTCATTCGCAATGAAAAAGTAATCGTAACGGCGCACTTCCATGAACAGGGATCTGTCTTGCGTGGCGATGCTGAGGGTTTTTGCGATGGATTCGAAGTTGAAATTTCACTCGATAGCGATGAATCCACAGAACAAACCGATCTTTTAATTCGCCTTGCCAGACAAATGTGTTTTACTGAAAAAGCATTGATGGGTAGCGTTCCTGTAAAAGTATCAATGCAATTGAATGGAAAATTGATATCCGGATCGTGATTAAGATTTTTGATTGAGAAGTAAAAGGATTTTTTGCAATCGAATTCCTGAAAGGCGAAGAATTGATGATTAAGATTCGAAAAGCTGTCTGGAAAGATTGCACGAACCTGGCAAAGGTCCAGGTGGATAATTACAGACTGAATTATGCAGGTTTGTTACCACAAACTTATCTGCAACAATTTAACTATGAAGAGCAGGAACAGGACTGGAAAGATTGGATGATTACGCATCCGGATGATGTGTTGGTCATTGCCGAAACTGAAGATGAAGTAATGGTCGGTTATGCCCTTGGAAAGACCGGTTTAACCAGCATACCTCCTTATGATTGTGAATTGACGGCATTACATGTCAGCCCCAATTGGCAAAAATCAGGAATTGGACGCCAGTTGGTCCGGGAAGTTGCTAATGAATTTGCCCGGACCGGATGCAAGTCAATGATGTTATGGGTGATTGATAAAAACCCGGCTTGTTTTTTTTATGAGCGCCTGGGTGGTCAAATCGTCGGGAGACAAACCATCAAACCCGGTTTAGAGGATCT